>NZ_ACJN02000001.1:240000-485630 GCF_000174435.1 Desulfonatronospira thiodismutans ASO3-1 | reverse complement strand
GCTGCTTGACCTGCATACTGCCTCCCTGTTCTTTTCTGGTTACTGTATGCTCTTTAAAACCGGATTTCAATGCCCTTTTCTAAAGCAGGCTATGCCCGCAACCCATTTTTTCTCATGCAAAGGGGCGAAGATCGCAATATTTTTAAAGGCCGGGAGTGATGGTTGGGAATGTCCCGGCCCAGAATACTGGACCGGGACTGGTATGAGGAGGAGTGTCAATTATCAGTTGGCCACTTTTTCATTGAGATCCCAGATGAGGTCGCCTTCCGGATGAGGCTCCAGGTACTGCAGCCATTCGTGGGTTTCCAGATGCTCGGGATCCATGTGCAGTTCACGGCTGTGTTCCTCGATGGGAGGAACGATGTCTTTAATGTCCCCTTCCAGGTCAGGAGCAATGCCGTAATTTGTGGCCTGCATAGCATACTGCACCGCCTGTCGGCTGTACTTCTGGGACTTGGACAGTGTATCAATGGCCTTGGCCGGATTGTGAAATCCGGCGCTGTTTTCCGCAGATACGTAGTCCCAGAACCACTGGCCTTTGCGCACCCTTTCCCGGGCCTGGATCATGAGATCATCAAAATCATTCCTGACATCTCCCTCGTATTCTGAAGCCAGCCTGACAGCTTCATGTGCCCGCACGGATTCCCGCTGGGCCTCCATGAGCTGCTCCCAGGTCCTTTCCTGGGAATAAATAACCCGGTCTTTAAGGTATTCCGCAGACTTGTCGGTATGGCACTGTCCACAGGTATTCTCGATGGCCTCCATTGAACGTAGGGGCGAGGTCTGAAAATGACTGGAGATCTTTTTCTTGCCGTCCATGCGGGTGTAGGGCATATGGCAGTCTGCACAGGCCACTCCGGCTGCACCGTGGGTGCTGTCGTGCCACATTTCATATTCCGGGTGCTGTACCTTGATCATGGGCGTATCCGAAACCGGGTGGGTCCAGTCAATAAACCAGCCTTCAAATCCTTCCCGGTCAGTTACCCCGAAGCTCTTTTTGTATTCATACATATCATCGGGATTCTTGCCCTTATCCCATGGAAAAACAGGCTTTTGGGCCACGCCGATCTCTTCATGCTCAAAGTAGTATTCTACATGACACTGGGCACAGACTAAGGAGCGCATTTCGTTGCGGGAAGCATCCCTCCAGTCCTCACCCTGTCTTTCCAGGGCCTCGGTCAGGGGGACACTGGTGATGCGCAGACTCATGTCCTCAGGATCATGACAGGTATTGCAGCCGATGGCATGGTCCTCCAGATCGTGTTCTTCCCGGAAATCGTGGAACTCCATGGCCCAGAAGTCATCTCCGTATTCCTCGATGTACCCGGGCATCTTGTTACTTTTGCAGTTGTAGCATGTAGCAGGCAGGCCTGCTTCTTCACTGTAGCGGTTGATGCGGTCTATATCCAGAAGGTCGTGCACAGCATTGGCATGGCCCCTGGCCCGGTTATACTCGTAGCTGAAGGGATATCCCAGCCAAAGGTTTTTGAGATAGGGCTGACAGTACTTGTAGGCTTGGGGAAGATCGCCGCACAGATGTTTTTCATGGGCAACAGATCCGCCATATTCAGTCATCTGCCCCTCACCATAATCAAAATCTTCAGCCTTTAGCCTCTGATAGGTCTGGTACTGCTTGGGGAAATATTCTTTAAATGCACTGTTGCGCTCAGCTTCCTCTTCAGTGAGATCAGTTTCATAGTCCGGAGTCTCTGCCTCTGGAATCTCGCTGCATCCAGCAAATACTAACGTAAGCATTAATGCCAGCACCCAGCTTAGATATTTCTTACTCATCTGCTACCCTCCTTTCGGCTACGGGAGTTGACCGCATATGCGGCACCTGACGATGACAATCTATGCACTGATCCTTGGCCATGTCCGCGTCTACATTAAGACCGGTCATGGCATGACAGTTGGTGCAATTGTCATTAATAACCCTTGAGCTCCTGTCAGAAGACTGAATCACGTCGCCAACCTTTCCAAAAGTGTTTTTGTACATGTCTTTTGTACCGGCCCAGGACTTGAACAGCATCTTTGGAACGGCGCTGTGCGGAGCATGGCATTCATTACAGCTCAGATCCGCATGCACAGACTGCTGGTGAGTTCTGGTCGCCTCATACATTACATGGCAGCTGCCGCAGAACTCCGGCTGGTCCGTGTGGCTGTAGGTAAACCCGGCAACCAGGGTTAGAGCCACACCTGCCAGCAAAGCAATAAGTATGGCGGCCCTGCCGGCTCCATTCTGCCGGTTTTTTCCCTTTGTCATAACCCCCTCCTTGGTTTTAAAATGCTACTGACCTGCAACTTCTGTCTTTTAACATTACTTGCATAAGCTCCCTCCCTGCTTAAAGTTGTCTGGTATATTTATGCCTTTGATAACTGCAAGGCTTAAAGTACAGAAGATGCTTGTAACGTAACCATTCAGGGGATGCCTCAATCGGCCCGGGGACAGTCCCGCACCTATTTTTCTAACGCTCACATCTGTAAATTGTTCATCAAAAAAATAAGTGCGGGACAGTCCCAAGACCTTGTGCCAGGAACTACACCTGAGTGCCCCCTGAATGGTTACCTGATAGCTTTTGCTTGCCGGCAACGCTGACCAAAAAAGCCACAATTATATTGGCGGGGCAATGGTCACCAGAACCCGCATATCCGTCACAGCCCGAATACCGTGGGACTCCTCGATGGCGCAGACCAGAATATCTCCGGCTCTGGCCGGAAGGGTTCTGTCCTTTGCCAGGTACTCGCCTTCACCCTCCAGCACCTGGATGCTTAGTTCGCCTTCAAGTTCATGGGAATGTATGGGCAGTTCCTGCCCGGCCCTGAAATTGAAGTTGATAATCCTGAAATACGGGCTGTCGTGAACCAGATTTTTCTTCATGGCCTTGTCACTGAACGTTCCTTCCTCAAATATATTCACGACTTTCATAAATACCTCCTTTTTTTAAATGTTACGATACCTCATTCTCTGGATCAACTTTTTTCTGTGATTTTCTCCAGATTATGCACAGCCAGCCTGGCATACGCTTCTTTTTAAAGCTGTTGACTTGAAAGCCAAGATAAGGTTTTATATTTGTTATGCCTTGACTTAAGTCAAGACAACAGACAAGAACCTATGCGGGTTATGCCCGCAACCCAAGCGAAAAAGTTACCCCTGGCCACTTGACTGTCTATGCTTACGCTTATCATCGAGGTCGGAAATTTCCAGCGCCATAGCACAAATTTCTCTTATTTTTTATGACAGGGTTTCAGGGTTAAGGTGCTGATTGCCTCAAAACAGCTCGATACATCTTGCATCTAATCGTTCAGGAGATCCAGTAAATGTCCCAAGACCTGCACATATTTCCGGTCTTTGCTTCCTTAGAGCCGGAGCATACAAAGGCCCTTTCAGGCATTGCCGGTACCAGACATTTCAAGGCCAACCGTGTCTTTCCGGCAAGCCTGCGTGAAAAATTTGAGGGCCTGGGGTACTATCGGTGACCAAACCATAAGGAGGACAACCGATGCTACAGCAATCAGCCCCAGCCACCCGGCCAGGCCTTGAAGAAGTCAAGAGACAGTTCGAGCACTGGCGGGAAACCAGACACACACGATCTCCGATTCCCAACCACCTATGGGCCAGTGCAGTCAGCCTTGCCCAGGATTATTCCATCTGCAAAATAGCAAAGGTCTTGCACCTCAATCACAGCCACCTCAAAAAGCGGGTCCAGGCCGAGCAGGCTCAAGAGTCCCTACAGCCAGGTCCTTCCTTTGTTGAATTTGAACTCACGTCATCTTTGCCTTGCACCGAATATCACCTGGAGACCGAAGCTCGAGATGGATCAAAGCTCAAAATGCAGCTTAAAGGTCCAGACCTGCCTAATCCCCTTGAGATCCTCTCGGCTTTCTGGAGCAAAGGGGCATGATTCAGCTCACTCCCCAGATGCGCATCCTTGTAGCTGTGGAGCCTGTTGATTTCAGAAAAGGGATCGACGGGCTGACAAAAATCTGCCGGCAGAGGATCAAATCAGATCCCTTTTCAGGCTGCGTCTTTGTATTTTGCAACAAAAAGAAAACAGCCATCAAGATAATCACCTACGATGGCCAAGGCTTCTGGATGTGCCAGAAGCGATTATCCCAAGGCAGGTTTCAGTGGTGGCCTGATAAAAGCCAGAGTGGCATTTGTCCTCTGGCAGTCCATGAGCTGCAGCTTTTGATCTGGAACGGCAATCCTCAAAATGCGCAGGTTGCACCACAATGGAGAAAAATTCTCACGGAATTTTAACTTAGGGGCTTGCGTTCCTATCCGTTTTCCTCTATATTCCCTCCCATGCAAACGATACTGAGATACAGGGGCAGGGACATCACAGAAGAAGATGTCCGGTTCATCAGACAGCTCATTTTCGAGCATCCTGGAGACAGCCGGTGGGCCTTGTCCAAAAAGCTCTGCACAGCATGGAACTGGGTCCAGCAAAACGGCCAACTCAAGGACATGGTCTGCAGGGGGCTCATGCTGGCCCTGCACAGACAGGGGCACATAATTCTTCCGCCGGCACAAAAAGTAACTGCCACTGGGTACAATCGCAAAGAACCAGTCTCGGTTCAGGTGGATCAAACCCCACTTACATCTTCACTCAAGGACATCACCCCTCTTGAGTTTCGACAGGTGCGCAAGACACCTTTTGAGGGCCTGTTTTCCAGCCTCCTCAAGGAGCATCATTATCTGGGCTACACCCAGCCTGTGGGCGAGCACCTCAAGTACCTGGTCTTTGCAAACAAGCAGCCCATAGCCTGTCTTTCCTGGTCTTCAGCTCCAAGGCATATCGGCGTCCGGGACAATTTCATCGGCTGGACCCAAAAAGACAGGGAAAAGAATCTCTTTCTTATTGCCTACAACAGCAGGTTCCTCATCCTGCCCTGGATCCAGGTCTCCTGCTTGGCCTCCCATATCCTGGCCCAAATGACCAAGATTGTGCAAAGGGACTGGGAGAGCATCTACAAGCATCCGATATATTACCTGGAAACCTTTGTTGATCAAGAGCGCTTCAAAGGAACCTGTTATTTTGCAGCCAACTGGCTCTATCTCGGGCAGACTACAGGCCGGGGCAAAAACGACCACACAGGCAAAGCAAACCGTTCACTCAAGGCTGTCCTGGGCTATCCCCTGACCCGAGACTTTCGGAAGCGATTGCGGGGGCTCAACCGGTGAAAAAGAAAGTCCAATCCATCGATCTGGACCAAGAGCAGATCGACGCCCTTTTACAGCGCGCATCAAAAAACGAGCTGGAAGAGACAGATCTGGATATCATCAAAGCCTTGGTCCAAGCCATCCAGCTTTTGCATCAGGCTGTGGACGATAAAGCTGCCTCCATCAAGCGTCTCCTGCGCACGATCTTTGGCGCTTCTTCAGAGACAAAAAAGAAACTGTTCCAGGAGGATGACCAGCAAAACAAGGACCAGAAGAGTAGTCAAGATCCTGTACAAAAGCCTCCTGATGAAAAACCACCCAAGGGACACGGCCGAAACGGAAAAGACGACTATACCGGGGCTGCAAAATGCATATACCCTCACCAAACCCTGAAGCCGGGCGATATCTGCCCCTTGTGCGGTCAAGGAAAAGTCTATCCCATAAAACCGAAGTTCCGCATTCGGATTACAGCCACAGCTCCACTTACAGCCAAGATCCATGAGCTTAAGAGCCTTCGCTGTAACTGCTGTCTCGAGGTGTTCACCGCAGATCCTCCAGAAGACATTGGAGAAAAAAAATACGACGAACCTGCCCGGAGCATGATCGCCATCTTGAAGTACGGGAGCGGGTTTCCTTTTCATCGCTTGGAAAAGCTCCAGGAATCTCTGGGCATACCCCTGCCGGCCGCAACACAATGGGATCTGGTCGAACAAACTGGAACACAGCTTCTTCCTGTGTATGATGAACTCATCCGCCAAGCGGCTCAAGGTGAGGTCGTGCATAACGACGACACCAACATGAAAATCCAGCAGCTTATCAAGGAGAACAAGGAAGCCGGGCCGAAAAGAAAAGGCATGTTCACCACCGGGATTGTCTCTGTACTTCAGGGACGCCATATTGCTCTCTTTGCCACCGGCAGACAGCATGCGGGGGAGAATCTGGAGGAGATTCTCAAAAAAAGAGACCACAACCTGCCCCCGCCAATACACATGTGTGATGCCCTGGCCCCGAAACATTCCCAAGGGCTTACAGATCATTTTAGCCAATTGCCTGACCCATGGGCAGACGCAACTTTGTCGATATCCTGGACAATTTTCCCTGATGAGTGCCGGTATGTTCATTGAACAGCTGGCTATTGTCTATAAAAATGATGACATGGCCAAAAAGCAGGAGATGTCTGCTCAAAAAACGGCTTGTATGGCATCAACAGGAAAGCGCACCGGTTATGAGCGAACTCAAGTCCTGGGCCTGGGCCCAGCTGGAGGAGAAAAAAGTAGAGCCCAATTCAGGATTGGGCAAAGCCCTGGCTTACATGCAAAAACACTGGGATCCTCTGACTCTTTTTTTGAGAGAACCAGGTGCTCCCCTGGACAACAATATCTGCGAACGTGCCCTGAAAAAAGCCATCCAGCACCGGAAGAATTCTTTATTTTACCGCACCCTGCGCGGGGCCAGGATCGGCGATCTGTTCATGAGCTTCATTCATACCTGTCAGCTTAACAAAGTGAACTCCTTTGACTACCTGACCCAGCTTCAGAAAAACATAGAAGAGGCCCTCGCGGCTCCACAAAAATGGATGCCCTGGAACTATCGAGAAAACCTCCCCAACGAATAATCTCCTCCACGCCAAGCCAGCGCAATATCAACAGACCCTCCTCCTGGACCTTGAGTCATGGAGGAGGTGTCTCAACTTGTGCTGTGATAACCGAAAATTGACCAGCCCCTGAACTGGCCCTCCAAGCAAAGCCTACGCCAGCTGCCGTGAAATTTTTTCTGCTTACGCACGTCTGCCGAAAGTACACTCCCTTTCATTTTCTCCCCGGAGCAGGTGGAGCAGCTCCTGCAGGGGGTGCAAAGTCAGATCCGGCGCAGCAGGGAAAAGTGCTTCCTGGTGGATATGGGCATATACATAGCTCTAATGTTGCAGGCCAGGTGCGGGCTGCGCATGTCCGAACCACTCAACCTGGGGCTTGAACATTTTGATCCTGTGCAAGGCACTATCTATATCCAAAAGACCAAGTTCCATAAGGACCGCTTGATTCCCATTCCTTGGGAGGCCCAAAAAGAACTGGATAACTTCCTGAGTCTTCGAGACGCCCTGTGCTGCACAAGCCCTTATCTCCTGCCAGGATTTAAAAGCGCCCTGAGAACCAATCAGGTGTATCCCGTCTTTCACAGGGCTGTGCGGGAAACGGGAATCCATGCCCCAAGAAGAATTATAGCCAACATGGTCTTTGGCCATCCCACTCCGCACAGCCTGAGGCATTCCTTTGCAGTCAACACCCTCAAGGCGGCCCGGGACCGGGGCCGGGACCCCCAGGCTGTTCTGCCAGTACTATCCGCGTATATGGGCCACAGCAAGTACCGCTACACCGCCCTGTATCTCAAGGTCATGGACGCCGAGAAGCGCCAGGGATTTGTGGACTTTGCCATCTCGCGACTGGAGGACATATGAATCTGGGCTCCTGTCTGCATACCTTCTTTGATCAGTATCTGCCAAGAACCAAGGGCGTCAGCTCCAACACCATCCTGGCCTACCGCCATACCTTCAGCCTGTTTTTGCCCTTTGCCTCCAAAACCCTTGGCCGGGATATCAACTCCTTGGAGATTGGGCATTTAAGCACCCAGCTCATCCTGGATTTTTTAGACCATCTGGAGAGCGGCAGAAATAACAGTGCTCGCACCAGAGGCCACAGACTGGCGGTATTCAAGTCCCTGGCCAGAATGATCCGTTTTCTCTATCCCGAACATAAACTGCTGGCAGACCGGATTATCTCCATCCCTCAGAAGCGCTTCCCCAAAAAACTGGCTGCCTTTCTCACCCATGAAGAGGTTTTGCTGGTCCTGGATAGTATAAATCTCAAGAAAAGCGGAGCGTTCCGGGATTATACCATCATCCACCTGCTCTACAACTCCGGGGCCAGGGCCGAGGAATCAGCCTCGCTACGTCTGGACTACTTTGACCCGCACAAGAAAACCCTGGCCATCCTGGGCAAGGGCAACCGCTACCGCCAAATCGAGCTCTGGCCCAAGACAGTCCAGCTCATGTCCATGTATATCCAGAAATACCGCCCCAGGCCCAAACCCTTGCATCAGAACACCCTGTTTTTAAATCAGCGCAGGCAAGGCTTTACCAGAAACGGCATCTACCGGTTATGCAGGAAATATCTGAGCCTGGTGTTTGAAGAAAACCGATTCCAGGGATTGAATCCGGTGCATTGCTTCAGGCATTCATGTGCCATCAACATGCTCGGGACCGGCTTCAGCCTGACAGACATCAAAAACCACCTGGGACATGAAAACCTGCAATCCACCATGGTCTATCTCAAGCTGAGTCTGAATCGCAAACGAGAGCTGCAGCAGAAGTTCATTGAATACACCCAGAACCAGACCCAGGACCCCAAACTGGATGAACTTCTGGACTGGGAAAAAGAGCAGGAGACTCTGGACTGGCTGGACAGCCTGTAAGGCCCATATGCAGGCTGAGTCCAAACAAGTGGTACTATATTCCAAGGCCAAAAATTATGTTGCCAGCCCAAAATAATTATGCTGCATGTCTTCATATCCCCCTGGTATCCATGAAGATATGAAGACCCCGCCAAATCCGGTTTATTTACATGCATATCAGCCTGTTACGAGAACTCGCAACATAAGGGACAGTCTCTTCTTGCGTTTTCATAAGAAAGCTCAGAAAATATCCAGGAAGGACCTTGAGTTGGCTATAAACCGCTACCGTGAATTGTTGCAGGAGAGGAAACAATGAGCAACAATCATTTTGAAAGCGTTTGGGATGCCATTGAAGACACACCCGAACAAGCTGAAAATATGAAGCTTCGTTCTGTTCTGATGATGGCTATCAGCGAACATATTCAGCGTAATGAAATCAGCCAGTCCCAGGCGGCAAGCTTGTTTGGGGTCACCCAGCCACGCATATCCGATCTTAAACGGGGAAAAATAAACCTTTTCAGCTTGGACTCCCTTGTAAACATGGCTGTAACTGCGGGTCTTCGTGTAGAAATAAAGGTTCACGACCTGGAAGCCGCATGATGCATTACAGAGCAGTAATAAAGAGGACCGATGACTGGTGGATAGGTTGGCTGGTTGATCTGCCTGGCGTAAACGCTCAAGAGAGAACCAGGGAAGAATTGCTTGAGTCCTTGAGAGAAGGGGCAAAAGACATGCTGGAAACAGAAGTCCCTTTCGAGCCAGGTTTTGAGATGGAAAAAGTGGAAGTCCCTGAACCTGAGTGGGTTTTTAAGCAGGCATGCCTCAATTGATTCCAATCACCCCCCAAAACCCATGCCGACAAGCGTTGGCAGAAGCCAGGCTCTTACTCCTTTGCCAGGCAAAGCGCCCTGGTTCCCTTGACCGGCAAATCTCCCTGAACTGATCTTGACTATAAGGTAAAGTGATGTTGAAATGCTGGGACCAACCTACGGAGCACATCATGCATGAAAAATATACAGCCATAGTGAGAAAAAGTTCCTCTGAATATATCGCAGTCTGTCTGGAGCTAAACCTTGTTGCTCAGGGAGCGGATTTGGCTGAGGTTGAAAGAAATCTAAGGGCAGCTATAGAGTCCTATCTTGAGGAACTCTCAAGCAGCCCGGAGACAGTTGTCGAACCTATGCCGATCCAGGAATTCATTGAGTTCTTAAATGACACCGAGCTTGAGTCCAGTACTCAGCCTTCAGGAAAGTATATTCTGCTGGAAGTTCACGAGGCAGGCAGCTGTGCCTAAGATTCCTTCCATGTCCAGCACTGAACTGGTAAAGCTCCTGGTTAAGTCAGGGGCTTTTTTTGTCAGGCAGGGTAAAACTGATCATGCCATATACGCCCGCATTGTTGATGGTCGAAGATACTCGGCACCTGTTCAGATGGGAAAGAAAAGCCTGAATCCAGTTTACTGCAAAAGGATATTTCGCCAGCTGAAATTGACTGATTCAGAAATTGAAGACGTACTTACTTAATCAATCAGGTAATTCCATATATGAAACCCATCACCCCCAAAACCCATGCCGACAAGCGCTGGCAGAAGCCAAGCTCTTACTCCTTCGCCAGGCAAAGCGCCCTGGTTCCCCTTGCTCTGCTGGATCTTTCCAGGGCTGTAATGGAAATGCCCATAGTGCTTTTCCGGCAGAAGGGCGAGTATCACCTGGCAGCCCTTCTGGGCCAGAAGAAGAACAAGAACCTCTTTGTGGATTCAGACGGCAAGTGGCAGGGGCAGTATGTGCCAATGCTGCTCAAGTGTTACCCTTTCCGCATGGTTCAGGATAAAGAGGGCCGGTATATTTTGTGCGTGGACGAGGAAAGCGGCCTTGTGGGGGATAAGGGGAGTAAATTCATTGACGACGAGGGCAAGCCTACTCAGAAAGTGCAGGCTATCGGCAAATTCCTGCAGCAGGCGGAGCAGAGCCGCATGGCCGCAGTAAAAGCCTGCAAGGTTCTGGATGATTGTGATCTTATAAAGGCTGATCCCAAAATGCCAGGGCTATATGGAATTGACAAAAAGAAGCTGGGCCAACTTCCTGAAGAAAGCCTCCCTGACCTGCATAAATCCTGGGCTCTGTTCCTGGCCCACTGCCAGATGATATCGCAGCAGCACCTGAAGAAGTTAGAGAGGATGAGTGAGCAGGATGTGGACTTTGATGAGATTGATTGGGAGAAGATTAAGATTTAGCCAGTAGGGGATATCTCTACTGGCTTTTCATTATGTCAAGGAGGCCCGCCATTTTAACCAACCAGATACTTGTACCCCACAACCTGCAACAGGAATATCCTCACAAGCCGATGCCGGAGGATACGCTATTTCATATGACCTGGTATTTAAAGGAGTTAAATCATCTCTGGCTGCTGGGGAATATAGATTTCGGACTGCTTGTGCTCAGTAGAAAACCTGTTCAGATAAAGCAGGATATCTATGCTGCTGTGAAGGGTTGTGTTCCAGAAGACACGCCTCTGGAGAACTATTTGCAGCAGGAGTCCTACTGGGTGTCGCATTATCCAGAATCTGCAATCTGCGGATAGCCTGTCTTTCGAATCCGCTGAATTCTTTTACGAACATCCCGGAGTAGAGTTGTTGTAACTCTTCAGGCGGGGATATGCAATTTGCCTGTCTGCCACAGGCGGGTAATGCCCCCGCACATATCCTTAAAACTATTTGCTGCCTGCGCACACAAAGCCTGAAGAAACTATAACGAATACCTCAAGACTGTGTTTAAAGATATGGGCGGGGCATGCTTCTGGGGATCTTTTATTCTTCAAAACCGTGTGTGCGGAGCACCTGTGTGAAGCCTGAAGGCTTCCCGTGCCTAAGAAGATTTTTTGGCACCCCAGTTGAATGCCCTGCGGGCTAGCTCATGAGCTATTCAACGGGGCAGGCTGGCAACTTCGTTGCACATCCCAGTGAAACCAGCTACGCTGACCCAGCACTCACTTTTCCATTTGTTTGCTTGTGATGAAACCGAAATTATTAAAGTGAGTGCTGGGTGTTTCACGGGACAGGCGGGCGGCTCTGCCGCTCACGGCTGGGGAGTACGCCTCAAGTCTATTCCCGGTGGCGATTGCTGGCACCCCCTGAATGGTTACGATCTTGATGTCCGGATTTCTGCCAGTCAGCAACGGGATAATCAGCTTCAGATGAATAAATGAACATTTGTATTTTTCAAAATATCAACTTTTGCATAAGTTGAGATCTTTGTGAAAGTGCTTGCCAACCAGATTCATAAGGAATATTCTACCAGTATGAGCACGACAAATATTCACGACAGCACCATCAAGTATTTTTTGTCGGATCGGCTGAATGCCATCAGCTTATTAAAATCCATGCTTCCTGAAGAAATCGTGAAGCAGCTTAATTTTAATAAGATTTATTACGAGAAGGACTCATACCTGCCCAAGAGCCTGCAGGGTTACTATTCCGACCTAGTTGTCAGCGTGCCGACCAAGTGCGGCTTATATGTAGCCAAGGTATTTTTTCTCCTGGAGCACAAGAGCACCTTCAAGAAGAATACCCCGCTGCAGTTCCTGAGGTATATTCTTGAGTTCTGGGAGCAATACCAGAAAAATACCGGTGAAACCAGACTGCCGGTCATTATCCCGATATTGATAGCTCATCCAGAGGAGGGTTGGAAGCCCACCAAGGTGTCAGACCTGGTGGATCTGCCCTCTGATGATTTCACAATTTTCATTCCTGACTTTAACTTTTTGTTGTATGATGCTGTAAATGATGACCCGGAAGATTACGATTTTGATGAAACTTTAAAAGCTCTTTTTACCCTCTGGCGGTATTCCGGGTCTCCAGAATTCATGCAAGGGGTCCAAAAAGCCTTTCAATTGATAAAGAAGGTTGATCCCAAGGCGCGCTTACTTGATTTTGTGCAAATGATTTTGCACTACCTGGAGGTAACCAGGGACGAAAAGGAATATATTGATATAAAAAAGATTGCCGAAACCGAGATAGACGAAGGGGAGGAATATATGGGAACCATAGCTGAAATGTTTAGAAGAGAAGGGCGTGAGGAGACTGAACAGAGGTTTTTGCAAGAAAAACCTATATGGGAGAAGCAAGTCAAAGTGGAGAACTCTCAAGAAATGCTAGTCAAATCCCTTAAAATGAGGTTTGATTTAGTAAAGCCGAATATCAAGGAACAGATAAGGTCTATTCAAGATGTAGATACCCTGAACGATCTATTTGAAATGTCTTTCAAGTGCTCCTCTATAGAGGCATTCACCGACCTCCTAGAAAAGGTTACAGAAAATTAATACAATACTTAGCTTATCCAGATCTGTGAACGAGATGAATGAGGAATATATGGGAACCATAGCTGAAATGTTTAGTGACTTACTGGAGAAACCCTGTCATAAAAACAAGAACCACGCTAAGAAGCGTGGCAGGCCTTTGAACCGCAAAGACGCTAAGTACGCAAAGTTCAAGACGCGAAGCAGGTGTATTGTCCAAAACCGGGACACGGTTTTGGACAAGGCTGCCTTTTCATTTGCCGCCTGCCCCGTTAAAAGCGAAGCCTGTTTAACCGGGGTACACCCGGCAAATGAAAAAAATCTTCCTGCCTTCCTTTGCGACCTTTGCGTCTTTAGTGAGTCTTCGAACGGGCGGTTAAGGTTTCTTTGTTTCTTGGGTTGCGGGCAAAGCCCGCATTAGGTTGTTATTACTTGCTTCCTAAAGGTTATGAAGAGTTGACGGTTGCCCCTTTTAAAGGGGAGAAGCGCTTGGCTTGGAATTACCGGTTTCCGCTTCAACAAATTTTTGAAGGAGTGACTTATGTCTATTCAGTTTAACCAAGACTTAGAAATAACCCTTGGTACACCATTTACAGATCTATTCGCCAACACGGATGAGGAACAGACTTCCTGGTACAGATTGTGGACCGGTAAACTGGATAATGAAGGTGAGGTAGTCCGGGGAGCTATGGTAGGCGACGGCTGGGTATCAAAAGACGGTCTTGATGATCTTACCGTTGGAGTAGACCAGGCAGGGCATAACACCTTGTATGTGCAGACCTATACTGATGAGCTGAACTCCTGGGAGCACTCAACGGAAATGAGTTTTCCCGAGGAAATTACTTTTGAGCTGGCAATTGAAAAGGATGTGGTTTCTGAAGACACTTTGCTCAGTGATATGTTCAGCTTCGATACCCCTGTCAGCAGCAGTGAGGTCTGGTTTCAGGTCAAGGTTGAGGGAGAGCCCATTGACACCACTGTGGGCAATGGCTGGGTCCGTGGAGACAGGCTGGGGGGTGAGTATTTTCCAGCAAAACATGCCGGTAAAGAATTGGAGGTTACTCCGTTCTACGCAGGCGAGCTGCATACAGATAAAGCTCAGACTCAAATGGTGGATAGGGCCGAGCATTATGAATTAAGCATAGACAAAGCTTACGTGGAAGAAGATACCCCTTTGAGCGAAATGTTCAGCTACAACGTAAGCGTCCAAACGGGTACACCTATCCATGGGCGGGTATCGTTGGTAGTATTCCCTGGCCCACTGGATATGCAGCAGGCCAGGGGTATGATGGTTGGGATCAGCAGGCAGTGGGGGAAGGCAGGACTTCCGGATCTATGTACTGAGGCATAAGGGCCTTCAGATCCTGCTCGGTCTTGGCCAGGGGCAAGTTTTCAAACAGGTGGCGTAAGTATGCGTAAGGCTCCAGGCCGTTCTTTTTGGCTGTCTCCACCAGGGAGAAGTACATAGCGCCTGCCTTGGCTCCATTGGGATGTCCGGCAAAAAGCCAGTTCTTGCGTCCCAGGGCGAAGGGTCTGATGGCGTTTTCCACCAGATTATTGTCAGGCCGCAGCCGGCCATCCAGTGTATAGCGCACCACTCTGTCCCACTGGTTCAGGGCATAATTTATGGCCGTGCCCAGTTTGCTTTTGTCCGGGGTGGTTTTACTTCTTTCGTCCAGCAGAGTTTTTATCTGGTTTAGTATGGGTATACTTTTTTCCTGACGTTCTTCCTGTATCCGGTCGGGCTTTAGCTTTCTGGTTTCAAAGGACTGTTCCAGGATATATAGCTTGGCGATAAGGTTCAGGATTTCCTGGGCGGTTCCGCCCTTGTGCTTTTGTTTCTTGGAGAGTTTGACCACATCCATAAACTTGCGCCGGACATGGGCCAGGCATCCTACATGGAATATGCCCGGCTTGTCGCCCAGGTCGTTGTAGACTGCATAGCCGTCACTTTGAATATAACCTTGATAGTCCTGGAGGAAATCCAGGGCCAGACCGCTTCGCGTGGGATGATAATCATAAAGGACAGTGGGATTTTCAGGATGGCCGCCAAGGAAAACCCACATATATGACTTGGAAGTGTTGGACCGGCCCGGTTCATCAAGTACCTGTACCGGGGTCTCGTCTATGCCCACCTGGAATCCGAGCATGATCTCCTTTTTGAACAGATCCAGGAAAGGCTCGCAGACCCTGGCCGCATGCATGGCCCAGGAGACCATGGTGGAACGGGAGATATCAATGCCCAGCCTTAAAAGCTGCTTGCACTGGCGATAAAAGGGTAGGCCGTCCACAAACTTGGCTGTGATGATATGAGCCATAAGACCTGGAGTCACTATGCCCTGGGGGATCAGCTGTTCCGGCATGGGAGCTATTTTGACTGCACCCTGATCATCTTCGGCTCCCTCGCAGTTTTTGCAGGCGTATTTGAGACGGATGTAGCGATTAACAATCAGCCTGGCAGGGATATAATCCAGTTTTTCGCTTACTTCCTGACCTATCGGGCTTAGCTCGACTCCGCAGGGGCATATCTTTTCCTCCCCAGAGAGGTCATGGATTATATCCTTTCTGGGAAGATCCTTGGGGATGGGCTTGCGGCCACGTTTCTTACGGGAATGTTCAGGTATGGTGATGGTTTTTTCCTGGGGCGTTTCCACCTCGGTTTCCATCTCAACAAGGCCAGGCATCATGGGCCAGGTCTCTTTGGAGCCGCATTTGGGTTTTTTATCGGATTTGGACCCATAGATGGCTTTTTGCAGGAAGTTCAGTTTCTCCTGCAGGTAGATAAGTTGCTGGTGGTAGTCAGCAACGATATCTTTGAGCGCATCCTTATCATCTGGCAAGTTGTTGATGTCCATAACTGAGTATTCATATACACACAACCATTTGGAATTGCAAGCTTTTTTTGCAAAAAAATCTAAAATAATGTGGAAAATTTTAACTCTTTGTGCCCCCTGACCTGCACAGGGTCCAGACCGTCTAAAAGCCAAACAAGCTGCCTCGCATCAAGCTCCATAACTTCCTGCTTTGATGCAGGCCACTTGAAGCTTTGCTTCTCCAGGCGCTTTTGCCACAGGCAAAAACCGTTTGTGTCCCAGTACAGGATCTTGATGATGGTTCGCTGCCTGTTGCAGAAGACAAACAGATGACCGGAAAAGGGGTCATGCTCCAGCTGAGCCTGGACCATGATGGACAACCCGTCTATGGCCTTGCGCATGTCGGTATGTCCGGTGACCAGATACACCTTGGCCTGACTTACCGCGATCACGTGATCTCCTCCAGAGTACGGACAAGCTTGGCCAGTACTTCCTGCTGGAAATCACCCGGGATATCCACTTGGTAACTATTGACCATCAGGCGCAGAGGCGTATGGGTTTTCTCCTGGACAACCTTCAGGGGCACCGGCACGATGGCATTTTCCTCCTGGGTTTTCCTGGAATTGGTGTGCCCAAGCTTTTTGCACCAGTAATAGAAGGCATGCTTGGACAGTTCTGCCCTGCGGCAGTATTCGGCCTTGGTCAGGCTGCCCTGCCTCCACTTGTTGATATGCGCGGACCAGAATCCGGCCCGCTCCTCAGGCGTGTACTTCTGTGACTTGGTTTGCATAACGGCCCCTCCTTGGTATTTGGGAGACCATTAGCACATCAGGCGGAGAAAAAAAGATGGGGTTAAATGGACGCTTACGCTACAACCTTCCAACCGGAGTCACTGCGGATACTATCTGGTTCCAGGTCAAGGTGGACGAAGAGCCCGTTGACACCGCTGTGGGCAACGGCTGGGTCCGTGGAGACAGGCTGGGGGATGAGTATTTTACGGCGGAACGTGGCGGTAAAGAGTTGGGGGTTACTCCTTTTTTTGATGGTGCATTGCAGGAAGGTCTCAGCCAGGAGTGGACAGTGCAAGGTGAGTCTGCTGCCGAGTTAAAGATTAATTTTATGAACATTACCCCGGAAGAGCCGGAGCCAGGCCAGGAATTCTCAGTAGATGTGAATATAGAGGAACTGGCAGATGTTGAGACTGAAAACCTGACTGTGGACCTGACGATAGCTGGTACTGAGATAGAAGAGACCATAGATGTAGACTCTCTCCAAGGAACAGAGACCACGGTTACATTTGAAGACCTGGTGATAGAGGATGCCGGAGAATACACCATAGACGTGACAGCTGATGCGGACAATGCGGATATTGTTTCATCGCAGAGCACGCTAAATGTTTCCATTGAGGACTTTGTCGTTGGAATAGAAATAACCACCCAGCCGGACCTGGAGTACATAGAAGGCCAGGAACTGGATCTGAGTGATCTGGAGGTAACCAAGAGCTACCAGGTGGCAGAGGATCAGGTAGTTTCCTTCTCAGATTTTGCAGACTACGGCCTGGTGGTTGATTTGGCGCAGGGAACAGAGCTTACTCTTGGTAATGACGATCAGACCATAAAAGTGGAACATACTCCGACAGAGAAGACTGCAGAAACGCAACCCCTGTCGGTTTCAACGCAAGAAGTCGAAAGTCATTTTCCGACAGACTACGAACAGTACATGATAACTCTTATAAACCGGGCCAGACTGGATCCGGAAGCCGAGGCCGATCTGTTTGGTATAGATCTCAATCAGGACATTTCTCCTGAAGATGAAATATCTCCAGACATGAAGCAGCCCCTGGCCTTCAACCCGGATTTGACGCAGGCAGCCAGAGAACATTCACAGTGGATGCTGGATAACGATACTTTTGATCACACCGGTGAAGGAGGCAGCTCCGTGGAGGATCGCATAAAGGATACGGACTACAATACCGATCCGCCCTGGGGCTGGGGTGAAAATCTGGCTTTAACGGGCTACACAGAGGGTATGGATGAACTCATCGCTCAAAAGCATGAAAACCTGTTTCTTTCATCTGGTCATCGTGAAAACACCATGAGCGAGTCATTTATGGAAGTCGGCGTGGGCTCTCTGCTTGGAGACTATGCTAACAATACTGTATACATGTCAACTGTCAAATTTGCTCATACCAGTGATACGCCTTTTCTAACCGGTACTGTGTTTCAGGATCTTGATGATTCAGGGGCATACAAGCCGGGAGAAGGTCTGGGAGATGTCCAGATTCAGGTTGGAGGACAGGGTACTACTACCTGGGATTCCGGTGGTTATGCCATGCAGCTTGAACCTGGAGATTATCTGCTTACCTTTAACCATGATAAATTTGAAGAAAAAGTGGAAATGGATTTTACCATGCCCGATGAAAATGTCCTGGTGGATCTGGTACTGGAGCCTGATGATTTACAAAACCGGACTGAATCTTCTGAACCCTCCATCCAGGAAATACAGTTTATGGGAGTAGAAAAGGAAGATGACACCTTTGGAGTGAGTGAGTTTGTCTAAGCTGACACAATACTCCAATACACCACTTTCTGATGTTGTCCCGTAGGGGCCTCTTTTTCCGCGGTAAACTCCCCTCCTTAACCAAGGGATCAATCACGCGCCATGCCACGCACTTTTTGTTTTTACTGACCTCTGCTTGCCCTGTGTACTCTCTTCCAGTACACTGGGGTGAAACCGGGGTCCCCCAGTTAACTGGAAGAAGGTTAACCGGGCAAGCCTCTGGGGTGTTTCACAGGGGACCTTTGAACTCTGACCTCTGGTCTTAGTAAACTCCCCTCCTTAGCCAAGGAGGGGCCGGGGGAGGTTGTATGAAATCCCTTCCTTCAGGAAGAAAGTTTGGGTGTATGGGGGTATATTATCGTTCCCACGTAACCATTCAGGGGGTCCTCGGTGTCGATTACTGGCACTAAGCCTGGGGACTGTCCCTCGCTAAGTACTAAATGTGCAGGTTCACAAAACTTTGCGTTTGCAATTTTTGAATTTGGTGCAGAAAAGTGTCGCGGGGACTGTCCCCAGGCCGATTGAGGCTTCCCCTGAATGGTTACGTTCCCACGCTCTGCGTGGGAACTTTTTTCGACCGCTCCTGCGGTCATTTTGCGTGGGCGTGAAGATATCTTGACGCCCATACTCCCATACTTCTTAAGGCCCGGGGGTGGTTATATGAGATCCCTTCCTTGCAGAGGCAGCCAGACAACTGGGAATTTCCAGTCAGCCGATTTATCGTAAAAAAATATTGCACTTTACGTGCAGTTAAAGTACGGGAGGCTTTAAGCAAAAGGGGAACTATATGATTTTCATGTTTCTAATCCGCCATATAGAGCAGAGCTGGTCCCTGCACCAGGCCCTGGATCTGTCAATCAGCCTGTGACATACACAGACTTGTAAGCCCGTTTCTGCCTTTGATGGCGGAGACGGGCTTTTTTTATTTTTGAAGCCACAATTCTATTCACTAACTTAAAGGAGGTAAGCATGAGTTCTGATGGTACGAATTATCCTGGTGGCACTCGAGATGAGGCCAGATTGATTGAATTAACCCAGGAAAAGTCCTTTGCTTTTCATCTCTCGCCTCAAGAGTACCATTACTACCAGTTTGATGCCGATCAATCCGCTATGGAGATCCATGTAACCAAGGGCGATGTCTCTGTAGAGCTTCAGGATGAAGATGGTAATACTCTGGCAAGTGGAGATCAGGGGATACGTTACGGGGGTCTTGAAGAAGGCAGGAGTTACTACATCCAGGTGGAAAATGAAGCCGGCAGTTGGTGGTGGCAGGATAAGACCGAATACCACCTGGATATTACCCCTTTGGATTTCTTGCCTGCCGATGATCCTGATGAAGCAGTTGAGCTTGTCCTTGAAGAAGACAGGGAGGCTACCCTTCAACCCGGGGATGGCAGTCATTATTACCAGTTTGAACTGGATGAAGCCCGGGCAATTGATATTGAAGCAACCGGCAGTGTCTCTTTAACGCTCAAAGATAGCCAGGGCGAAAAGTTGCAGGAAGGTGAAGATTTTCTTCAAAAAGATTCACTTGATGCCGGCGAGTACAAGGTAGTAGTGGAGCACCAGGATAGCAGGTGGTGGTGGCAGGATAAGACCGAATACAGCCTGGGCCTGAACACTGCTGAAGCGGGACGCCCGGATGAGCCGGGCCAAGACCCTGATGCAGCCAGGGTTATAGATATCTGGGAGGCTGTCAGTGAAGAAGGCAAGTCTTTCCAGGAAGAAGTCCCTGCAGGTGAAGACCATTTCTATAAATTTGAGCTGGACGTGGATGCCGAAGTAGGACTCGAAGCCACGGGAAATGTTTCCCTGGATCTTTTGCGCGAGGGTGATGAAGGGGATTCCCTGGAAACCGTGAAAGAAGATAAAGACTCCATCCAGACCGAGTTGGACCCCGGGGAATATTACGTCCGGGTAAGCAATGAAACCGGTGAATGGTGGTGGCAGGAAGACGCCGAGTATGAACTGGATTTTGAGGTGAGCCCGGATGGATACGAAGTAAGTACTTATGAGGAATTGCAAAAAGCCTTGGAAGACAGCGATGATTTATTGGGACCGGAAGGAGAGCTGATCATTCATGTTCAGGCAGATATTGGAGGAGAGGGTTTTGAGTCGCATGGTCCCCTGAGCTATGATCTGGACCATGATTTGACCATTACCGGGGATGTTACCCTGGATGCGGAGGATCACTCCCGCATATTCGAACTGGATGCCCCTGATCACAATATAACCATTGATGACTTGACCCTGTCCGGGGGCAACCATGAGGACGGGTTACCCGGCGGCGCTATATGGGCTCATGTCTCGAGTCTGGATGTGGAGGAATCTGTTTTTGTGGACAACACAGGCAATATTGCCGTGCGCGGCAACGATGAAGTAAATACCTTCATGGGTACAGACGGGGATGATCATTTTGTGGTTGTGGGAGACCTTCGAGGCGCCAGCAAAACCAACGAGCCTGAGCATACTGCTCTTTTAGGGACACAGTTGACTGACCTGGTTGGTTATAATTTTGATGAAGACGCAGGTGGTTCCGCTCAGGTCATAAACGGAGCAGGCGGCACCAATACCCTGCATGTTTATGGTGTGGCTGATATCAGCAACTTTGAGCTGGAAAATGTCAATTTTCTTGAGATTAACTCCGATGTTACTGCGGATGCCTCAGATATAGAGGGCATGGATTTCATAAAAGGTGACGGTGGCAGTACTTTGCGCGTGGTTTCCGGTGAAGCAGTTGAAATTGATCTCAGTGAATTTTCTGGGGTTTCCCGCCTGCATGTAGCAGAGGGTGTGAGTGCATCCATATCCAGTCTGGGCGGAGTTCGGTCGCTTTCAGGTACAGGGACCATTGCGGCCCGGGAGGGAGCCCTTGATCTTCGTGAAGGTATGGTGGTGGAGCGAGGTCTGGGCCTTAAGGATGCAGACGGTGCGGACTCGGATAGAAGCGGAGTTCGAGAAGTTGATGAAGTCAGGGATAGCGACAGGGATGCTGACGTTATAGAAGGTGGTCCTGGGGATGATTACCTTGTGGGTAATACAAGCGACCAGCTTTTTCTTCCCGGCGGCGGAAGCAACGTAATCGAGGGCGGTGGCGGCCAGAATATATACCGCCTTGAAGAGGGCAGCGATAATACCATCCATGCATCTCCATCAGATGATATACTGGATTTGAGCCTTATTTCCGAGGGAGTCGCCCTGGACCTGAGAGAGGGAGGCACTGGAGAAGACGAAGCTGTTGGCATCACTGTAGTGGTGGGCGGCGAAGCTGCTGGGCGGGGTGCGTTGGATGTGCATCTGTCCCAGGACCTGTCCGGCTCATTTGGAACGGATGTCGCCACTCTGCGCAGTCATGTGGACCCTGATGGCGATGATCCAAGTCTCATGGAGCAGCTTCGAGAAGTACAGCCCAACACAAACTTCGGCCTGAGTGGCTTCATTGATAAGCCCCTGCAGGATGTATTTGATACCACACTGGGGGGCGGCGGGGGCGACACCCCCGAATACCCCTTTGAAGAAAAGCTGGACATGACCAGCAATGCAGACCGTTTTGTGGAAGCAGTCTTTGACGACGAACTTATGGAAGTGCGGTGGGGGGGTGATGCCCCCGAATCACAGCTCTCCGCCCTGCAGCAGATCGGCCTTCGGGGTAATCCGTATGATGATACCTATGAAAACAGTATCGGGTTCAGGGCAGGTGCGACCAAGGTTGCTATCATCGCAACAGATGTTGATTTCCATGAAGGCCCAATCATGAATGAGACACTCGAACAGGAGATTCCGCCCAATGACGGCACCACGACTCTTAGGCGCTGGAAAGGCGATGAAGACAATCCTCCGGACGTCATTGGCCCTCCAGGGACAGGTGAGGACTTCCCCACCCGGACGCAGGTCAAGGAGGCTCTGGATGGGGCTGACATCTACCCCGTGATCCTGCTCCAGAATTATGACTGGTATCGAGACGACTATGAAGAGCTCCTGGATTATATAGGCCGGGGCAGCATAGTACCTCTGGCCGGCAGGACAGACGATGTGACCGCTGCAATCCTGGAAGCCATTGGTACCATAGACCAGCCGGCCATCCAGACGGTGGTGGGCACGCAGGGTGATGACCAGATCACAGGCAATCGCCTCAACAATGTCATTTGGGGTTACGGGGGCGAGAACACCATTGATGGTGGAGGTGGCACCAACATCATCATTGGCTCCGGTAACGCGGACACTTTGGAACTGCCTGGCACACGCGAAGATCATGAGATCTCCTGGGTTTCTGTTGAGGACGCGCCCATTGATATCCCTCAGTTTGATCCCGACAACTGGGAAGTCGATTTGCCGCCGATACTGGACGCAGAGAAGGAAAATCTGGGATGGCTAAAGATTGAGTCTGATCCTGTGAGCCTGCTGCCGATTGGCGACCTGGCCGGTTTCGACGTGTCGGATTTATCTGCTGATAATATTATTGATGCCCTGAGTGCCAGTGCCACCCTAATCGAAAACATCAGTTTCGAGGATGACGATGAGTGGACCTTGACGGATCTCGTTGAGGATACTGAAGGGTTGGCTGAGGCGATAGTAGAGGGTTTGGATACGCAGCCCATCGAGCTCGTTAGCCTGAACCACAATGTCTGGGACCGACTGGAGGTGGTCTACGATATCGACGACAGCATCATTGATGATGTCGAAAACGTAAATCTTGAGCTGTGGACGTACGACGGGGAACAGGTCATAGAAGTAAGCCTTGTTAGCCGTGTAAGCGAAGACGAGTCTTTGGAAGATTTGATTAGAGACGGGAGTTTCTCGGTACATGATGATGACTTAGGATTTTATGACGAAGATGGTGAGTGGAGCGATCCGCATTCATTGCACGGTGCCTATGAGGTACGGTTGCAACTCTCCTTCGAAGATGAAGATAACCTCGTATTTTCAGTAGCAAAAGATAATTCAGACGATTCGTATGAACTTGTCAACCGAACGGATGAAGATGGTTTAGAACTGGATGAAGGCGGCGGAGACAGGGCTTATGTGAACGTTAACGAGCCGAAAGTCCTGGCTTTCTATACTTCGATTTTTGGTGAATTTGCTGATGCAGGCCATGATGAAAAACCCTACGAGACCGCAACTGTAACCATCTTCGACAAGGACGAAGAAGCACTGGATCCGGATGATGGCGATAGCGTTCTGGCCACGTTTGACTGGGAGCGTGACACGGCAGGGAACTACCTGACCGTCTCGGCCGAGGAACTGAGCGATGCGCTTGGCACCCACGTCGACCTCGGTCGTTACCAGTACCATCTAGAGGTTGAAAACTCAGCAGGACATGGCGGAGCAACTAGGGTGAAGGAAGGCGAATTCTGGGGCTTGCCGGAGTTGGTTTGGGATATTGCGAGTAGTGGAGATGGAGATTTAGAGGGTCAAAACGCGGGATTAAACTATAATCTTGCATCGCCGGCTAACACTTTATATAGCAATATCCCTGAAGACTTTTGGAGCAATTTTGGATTAGAAGACAGGGACTCTTTTGAAGAGATATTGCTAGATGTAGGTTTAACCCTGGCATCAGCCATATACCAAAACGGCATAACCCATTCTGCATTGGTTCACAAAATTACTTCAGGATATTTTCATGATCAAGGATATTACGATTGGTACGTAAGTAGGGGATATGAGGGCAGATACCATATTGCCAACGATTTTAGGGGCGCTGCAGGTGATGAAATATTTTCTCCTGTTAATGGAGATGTAATTCATACAAGAGACTGGACTATTTCTAATAATAATATATCTTATATATTGATAGAAGAAGAGGATGGTAAAGTATGGCAGTTTATGCATATTAATTGGGATGAAGATCTTAGTGTTAGTGAGAATGTTTCAGTAGGTGACCCCTTGGGCACTATTTCTGGACACGATGGAACCATGACTCCTCATCTCCATCTTAGCGTATTTTTAAAAAATAAAATGCCAGAAGGAGCGCTTGAAAGTAATGGATTCAGATATGAGGGTGGGCAAAGTAGCTCATATATTTCAGACACTATATCTTTCAATCAGAGCCCCCTCCAAGCCTGGTACGACACCGCCAACTTTTTTATCAACGAGAATGGCGAGCTTGAGCGCGACCTCAGCATCGATTCATATACGATCAGTGAGCTGACACTGACAACAGATCAATTATCCACTCTGGGAATCACCATTCGTGATCCGGAGCTAGACCTCGAAGGATGGAGTGACTTTTTATCCCTAAGCCTCAATAACAGTGACGGCGATACTGAATCTGTAGATGTTTCGCTGCAGCTAGAAACCGCTATGATTGTTGATGATGGCGGCCTCGACGTTTATGAATGGAGAGACGGGGGCTTTGTTGTGAGCGAGGATGTCAATTTCCAACAGGGTGAAGTAACAGATCCCGTTACGCGAGGTGATCATTATGATAGTGATAACCTTGTTAAACTTGACCGAGAGGATGTTAACTATTACTTAAGCAGAGATGACTATGAGGCAAGATTGACCCTTGATTTCGACCAGGATGTTGTTCTTTATACTGAAGACAACACGAATATTCCAGAGGGTATTCGGATCGACAATCAGAGCGACCTGAATGCACTGTTCATGATCACGCGAGACGATGATCATCGCCCGGATCAAGAGGATGGAGTCACAATTCAAGATGACTACGATGAGGTTACGGTTGACGTGACTGGCGTCCACTATGACGATGGATTGGTCATGGCCATGTAATGTTGCCATAGACCAAATTAAGCCTGATGCAAAATCTGAGCCCTCTGCTACCGCAGGGGGCTTTTTTCATGGTGGCTGTGTTCGCTTTTCCTGTTCCTCGCCACCGCCGCCTGCGCTCTAAGCGCGCACTCTCCTTCCCCTCCTGTGCGGCAGAACCTTTCGAGCGCCTGCTGATCGCGCTGCTCGCCGATGGCCATCTGCTGGTCGAGGGCGCGCCGGGATTGGCTAAGACCACCGCGATCAAGGAGCTGGCGCGGCGCATCGAGGGCGATTTCCAGCGCGTGCAGTTCACCCCAGATCTGCTGCCGGGCGAAGAGGTGATCAAGCACCCGGCCGGCGTTGTCATCACTGAAGTAGCCCGCTGGGAGGGTCTGCCCAAGGAGCACGGCTCGATCCGCTTCGGAGAACGCCTGCTCCAGGTGATACAGGGGGATCGTCCTGATAGCGTATCCAGCACCATCCCCAAGACCATGATCCCCGGCTCGACCTCCATCTGCACAGGCACCAGTCGGTTGACTCAGAGGCCTGTGTTTAGCACCTGCGTGACGCCGATCGCCGGAAGCTGGCGCGATCTGCAGCAAAGGTTTAAGCAAAAATAACCAGCCGGTGCCTGGGGGCCAACCAGCGACCAGACGGTTACCGCCGTAGAGGAGCTGGTAAAGGGAGTCGATAACACCAAAAATGTGCGAAGAAGACCTTGCCGCGGACATGCCGAGGCGCTTCGGGCTGATGTATGAGGTCGCGGACGATTCGATAAGACAGCGGTGCTTTGGGCGTTTGGCGATGCAGACTTCGGTAGACGCCGGTCACCCAGGTCTCTCGAGCACGCTTACGACTCTCGTTGCTTTCCTTCTCCACGCTCAAATGAGCACGGCGTTTGCGGCTACAATGTTCCTTAAGTGAGTGCAATATAATGTTCCGCCAAAAAGCCCCACCCGCATTCCCAAGGGTGGGGCTTTTTATTGCCCGTTGCACGCATTGCCTGACGTGGGCAAGTAAGCATTCATATTGCCCATTTTTGTGTCAGTTGTAGCTTAAAATTGGCAAAAAGTGGTCTTGACAATGGGTCCACCTCATTCTGCTGGCAATGTCTTTGGCAGGCAAGGCGGATTTTCTGGAACGAGGGATAACCTGTCAATCATGTGCCTCACACAAGTATCCAGAAGATAAAGCATTGCCAGACAGGCTATTTATTAGTGGGGACGG
Organism: Desulfonatronospira thiodismutans ASO3-1; assembly: GCF_000174435.1. Taxonomy (NCBI): domain Bacteria; kingdom Pseudomonadati; phylum Thermodesulfobacteriota; class Desulfovibrionia; order Desulfovibrionales; family Desulfonatronovibrionaceae; genus Desulfonatronospira; species Desulfonatronospira thiodismutans. The sequence continues at coordinate 459,413 of NZ_ACJN02000001.1, read as the reverse complement.
GGACAGGCTAGTTGACAACTTAGCTGGTTTTCGATGTATGTTGTTTCAACAGCTTAACCGTAAGCCTTGAAGGAGGTGTTCCATGTCCCGAATAGCCGGCTTTATCTGCAATGATCGTCCCACAGTATACCATGTTGTTTCTGCGGATACGTCATAATCACCGGGATCAAGGTAAGAAGAAAGTGGGGACAGGTTCTTTGAGTTGATACCCTGCAAGGGACCGGCATGGAAGGCGGGGGCCAGGCAGGCGATTATGATGATACCATCAGGATTGCAAAGCCCGGGCATATTACGGAAGATGCGGTGCTGGATGGCAACGGCGGCCAGAACACCCTGCAATTTGGAGACAAAGACTCCTACGACCTGACCGACCTGGATGAGTTCGCCAACATCCACACCCTGGATTTAAGAAATATCGATGACACCGCGACTATGACAGTTGATCAGTCGAACGGTGTGACTGTTAACGCTTTCTCAGAGTCGCTACTAAAGGTTGACGCCTCAGATGTGGGAGAAGGCGAGACCAAGACCATTACCTTCAATGCAGACATGGGCGGAGGTGATCTGATTTATGAGTTTGATGCAGGTACAGTCGAGCTGACCTCAGACAGCAGCCTTCAGAATATTGGTACACTCACGGTTACCAATGGTACCCTGGATGTATCCGAGATCGATGAGGCTCAGGACTTTGAAAATATAGAAAATGTGGTGGTAAATTCCGAGATAATCCTGACCGGCAGCCAGCTTGAAGGTATAACTGGTTTTGAAGGCAGTGGAACAGTAACCGTATTGATAGAAGATGAGGATGATGAGGATCAATTCCTGACTTTTTCTGATGAAACCGGGTTTGGTAACGCTTCCCCTGGTGTAGACTTCAACGATGGTGAATACACTCTAACCATGACCGTGGAGCAGCATGAGCAGTTGAACCACGTCACGAGAGGAAGCCAGGCCACTATTGAGATCGAGTTTGACTATAGCGGCTCTGATGATCCAATAGATATTACCGGCATCGAGGGGTTTAATGGTACATATCGTTTAGCTGGCCATTACTTTGACACCAATAAGATTAACAAGCTGGAACTGGGCGACAGACTTGGGGTGGAAGATGCTAATCGATTAGAGCTTATTACGCCTGATAAAGGAGAGATCTCCGAAGGCAGGTTCAAGATTGATTCCTTCACAGGTAGTCTGTCTGATGAATTCGTTATTGATGTTGAAACTAAAACTGAGATAAGCGATGTAAGTAACTTGAGTCTTAATGGGCATACCTTGAAACTTGCCGGTTCTGAAGAAATGACTTTAGGTAGCTACGGGGGCAGTCTGGAGCTTTCAGCAGGATCAAGGCTTGAAACGGGGATTTCAGACAACCTTGACGCTTATCTGACCAATTCAGGAGATGCTGAAATTGTTTTAGGCTCATCAGGTGCTGTGAATAACTTATATATTGCAAACAGCTCTGATTCCGGAGTGTTTACGTTTGAATTTTCCGGAGGTGATATAGGTGAGAACACAATAGGCGAAGCCAGTACCAATTGGGTGCCTGTCTCCATGTCTATGATGACCCTTGATAATTTTAGCGACAGCGAGGTGAGTGAAGACGAAACCACGGTGTATTTTGATGTGAATGATACAACCATTGAGGCCACGGCTACTGATGGTACATCCGCACAGTTCGCCGACGATATCAGGGATGCAATATCAGCTGCAGATGGGGATTATACCGATCTACGTGTGGATTTGGTGGATGAAACCCTGTACATAATTGATCCGCATGGTCGTGCATTTTCAAGCTATGGCCGAGGAGGGACGCAAATGAGTGGCGGCGATGCTTTTCGAGATCAACACGGCTTTGATCCGGATAGCGATCAGCTTGATTTTACCGGGTATTTCGATGCCATCGAAAGCTATACAGAGGATTACGACCAGGATGAGGAAATCGATGGTGCTTTGCTTGATGATGAGGACAATGTGCTGGTCGCGTTCAAAGATGACGGAGGCAATGTTGTTGCGAGCAGTGATACATTCGATGGCGATATTACGCTGGTCGGAGTGAACTCGGATGATCTTTCCTTTGCCGATAACTTTGTCAGCTAATTGATAAACAAAACCCCGCCCTCCGGCACCTTGCCAGGGCGGGGTTTTTCATTTACAAAACCCAGATGCAACCATTATCCACAACCAAACACGCTGGCAAATATTTCCATCAACCCAAGAACTACCAACACGCCAAAAACCGCACCACTGTTCCCCTGGTTATCTCTGAACTTCCCAGAGCAGTACCGGCTTTCCCTGTCTGTTTCACCATATCCAGGAACAAGTACATCCTTTCAGCTCTGATGGGCTTAAAACCAGAGCAGAATCTGTTTGTAACTCAGGAAGGCAAGTGGAGAACCAGCTATATTCCTGCATACCTGAGAGGGCATCCCTTCTACCTGGCGGAATCTCAGGAAGGAAAGCAGGTAGTCTGTGTAGACGAGAACTCCGGGTTAATCACGGATGTAGGCGCAGAGCCGATGTTCGGTGAAGACGGCAAACCCACTCCCAAGATGCAGCAGATTATCGACTTTATGGAAAAGATTGCCAGGGAGAGGGCTGTTACTGACAGAGCCTGTGCTGTATTGAATGAGCTTGGCATGATAGAGCCCTGGGAAGGATACGGCGGTTTGTATAGAGTTAGCGAAGCTAAGCTGAAAGACCTTAGCGGAGAAGCCTTTGTGCAACTAAGGGATACCGGCGGTTTGAAAGTGATGTATGGTCAGTTATACTCGCTTACCCAGATGGCGAGGCTTAAGAAACTTGCGGAAGAACAGGCGGAGCCGGATCTGGAGAACATGGAGGAACTTGAAATTGATTGGGATAAAATAAAGATATGAAAGCCCTGATACTCGCAGCCGGACCCGGTAAAAGACTTAAAGCCCAGACCAAAGAGCACAACAAGTGCATGTTTTCCGTGTTCGGGAAACCGCTTATTGAACACAGCCTGATCACTGCTGCATCGCTAAAGGAAATTGATGAGATAATTATTGTGGTGGGGCATATGGCAGAACAGATAATCAATGCTTATGGCACCAAGTATCAAGACAAGACAGTAAAATACCGGATACAAAGCCCTCTGAAGGGACCTGTAGGGGCTATTGAGGCAGCTTTGTTGGACCTGGAAAGTGAGGATTTTCTTTTGCTGTTTGGAAGCGAACTGGTAGTGCAAGGCAGATACCAGGAGATGATAAAGGACTTCTATCACCATAAGCTGAGTGTCTCCTGCGGGGTGGTGCCGGCCAGCGAGAAGGTTCCCTATTCGGTTATTCAGGATGAAAAGGGTTTTATATACAGGCTTGTGGAGAAACCGGCAAGGCTTGTAAACAAATGGATGGGAACCGGCAGCTGTGTATTTCAGAGTTCAGCTCTTGAGTATAGTGCATCAGTACCGGTGCATCCAGTAGCCAGGGAAAGGACTCTGCCGGACCTGATTCAAACCGCAGTGGATAACGGTCATCCGGTGAAGTCTTTTAACCTGGGAAACGACTACGTAAGTATTAATACCAAAGAGGACCTGGATGCATTGGAGAAACCGGTAACTTTTTATCAGTAGGGGATATGCGTAAAGTAATCATTTTCACAGACGGAATGTTCATGCGCCGCAGGGTGCTGGAAAGAAATCACTTTCTGTACAAGCCAAGAGAGATCCGGGAATACTGCCAGAAGCACCTGAGACAAAAAGACTACCTGGTGCGTATCTATTATTATGACTGTAGGCCCTTGCAGGCCAGGGGAACATCTCCCCTGAACGGTAAGGAGATAGACTTCTCCAGGCTGGAGAGTGCAAGGTTAAGACACCAGCTGTTTGAGGGCCTGCGCCACGCTCCAAATTTCTGTCTGAGGCTTGGAAACATGGAATGGAACGGCAGGGACTGGAATATTGTAGGTTCAAAAGTGTCTCCCCTTTTGAAAAAGGAGATAACCGTGGATGACCTGTCAGATAGCGATATCCGACCGGGAAGCGAAACCACCCAGATAAGCGTTAAGATGGCCCTGGATATGACCACCCTTGCAGCCAGAAAAGCCGGGGATATGTTTGTTCTGATTACTGACAGATCAGACCTGGTTCCGGCTATGGAGATGGTCCGCCAGGAAGGGGTGCAGATATGTCTGGATAATATGCATGCCCCTGTCTCCTCAGAGCTTTCGGAGCAGGCGGATTTTATAAGTACTAATCTTGGAAATAAGGAGAGTTAAGATGCACGTATTTGCTGATGGTATTTCGAAAGTGACTTTGTCCAATGGCAACCTGAGGATTATGCTGACTCAGCGTGGAGCAGACGATTCCACAGTTGAGGCAGGAACAATGATTATTCCAGCTTCTCAAGCCAGTAACTTCCTGAACGGTCTGGCGAATAGTCTGAAGGAGTTGGAAAGCAGATTGAAAGAGGCCAGGGAGCAGACTCAGCAGTAATTGATTAAGGCCAGTAGGGGATATCTCTGCTGGCTTTTTACCCTCACGCCCTCAAGAATAGCCCTCACGCTTTCGTGTGTGGCTTCCAGCCTTTAATCCGACCCTTACCTCATCTTTTAGTCTTTAAGGCCGTTATTCGGCCTTGTGTGGATTCAAAATTCGGCAGCCTTCTTGTTAAAAGTTTTAAAGGAACTAAAAGCAAGGAGGTAAATCATGCCAAGACAAAACTTGACCCCGAAATTCGTAACCAACCCACCTAAACCCACCGACAAACCCAAGACCGATTATTTCGACACACAGGTATCCGGTTTTCTGCTGGAGGTAAGATCCAGCGGAAAGGCCACGTATTATCTGCGCTACAGGGATAATACAGGGCAGCTTAAGCAGGTAAAGCTTGGAACGCCTGAGACGCTAAGCCTTGATGAAGCCAGAACCAGGGCCAGGGCTACGAAAAGCCAGACTCTGATAGGCTTTGATCCCAAGGCTGAACAGGAAAAGATCAAGGCCATACCTACGTTTAAGGACTTTGTGTATGACAGTTACCTGCCATACGCCAAGACCTACAAGAAGAGCTGGGAGCAGGACCAGACAATGATTGAGCAGCGTATGCTCAGGGTCTGGGGCCGCAGGAAATTAAACAGCATTAACACCCACGATCTAATCGAATTCCAGAACAACCTGGTAAAAGGCGGTCTTAAGGCAGGGTCCGTGAATCGTTATATGGCCCTGGTTAAATACATTTTCAACCTTGCCGAGCGTTGGGAAATTATCGACAAGGCACCTACCAGGAATGCCCGTAAGCTGGAAGATAACGGAGCCAGGGAACGCTACCTGAACCAGGAGGAAGTATACCGACTTTTAGAGGCCCTGAACAGTTGTAAAAGCCAGGTTGTGCCTGACTTAATCGAATTTTTGCTGCTTACCGGAGCCCGCAAGACCGAGGCAGCGGAGCTCACCTGGCAGGAAGTGGACATGGAACGAGGCATCTGGGAACTGCCAGCACAGCGCAACAAGGCCGGTAAGCCCAAAACAGTTCCGCTCTCCGAAGCAGCGATCAAGGTGCTTAAAAGAAGGGCGGATAACGGTTCCCGGTGGGTATTTCCCAACCCTGAGACAGGTAAGCCCCTAAGGCATTTCCACAATACCTGGGACAGAATCAGGAAGCAGGCCGGGATACCCAGTGCTCGTTTGCACGATCTTCGTCATAGTTTTGCCAGTTTCCTGGTAAACAGCGGCAGGAGCCTCTACGAGGTGCAAAAATTACTGGGTCACAGTCAGCTTTCCACTACCCAGAGGTATGCCCATTTAACTGAAGATACGCTTAAAGAAGCCACCGAAATTGCCGGCTCTCTGGTGGGTATACGGAAGGTGGAAAATGGGGAGTGATTGCAGAGCTGGCGCGGGTTTTATTTCAAAAGTTCGTTGATGCCTGGTGGGTATACGGAAGGTGGTCGGGGTGCTGGTGGGTTTTGGGCTCTGCTGAGTGAAGAAAATCAGTAGCTTGGAGGAAGTGAGTGAAAGTGGGGTGTTGGTTGGGTGGGTGGAGTTGGTGGGTGGGGTGTGACTACAGCTGAAGTCTGGGGTTGGGTGTAGAAACTACAGGGAATAGCGTAGATATGCCCAGTCTAACTACAGTTATAAGCCGAAGTTTCATCACAAAACAAGGAGGTATCATCAAAATGACTACAAAAGGACTGTTATCGCTCAGAGAGATAGCAAATGAGTTAAAAATAAATTATAACACGCTGATTTCCTGTAAGAATTATTTTGAAGAAAATTTGCAGGTCAGAAATATCGGCAGAACGCCGAAGTATCAAGCTGAATATGCAGATTTCTTCAGGCTGGTTTTTGCACTGAAGGATGAAGGGTACGTGATGCCGCAGATAGTAGAAATAATTCAAGAGAATCAAAGGGATAAGTTTGAACCCTCTCTGGCTGAGTGGGTGGCGAAATGGCATTATGAACTATTTAATGAACGAATGAACGAACCAGTGATTGAACGAACGGATGATTTAACGAATGAACTAATGATTGAACCAACGAATGAATTAACCAATGAACCAACGAATGAACGAACTGATGATCTGATGAATGAACGAACGAACGAATGTACTGAACCAGATTGGGAGGTTATTGTATCAGAAGCCACCTCAAGGATGGAAAATAAACTGTCCGACCACAGAACCCAACTAAACTCCACAATCACCAAACTTTACCAGGTTACCACAGAACTCCAGCAGGCGGCTGCAGATTTAAACCGGCGAATCAGCCGACTTGAAAATGAGCTAAACGGCGAGGCAGGGTCGGAACCCAAGCTTACCGAGCTGGATCTGGAAGAGTTGCAGATTCAGCAAGATAACCCACCAGCACCTACCAGGTACGAACACGCCTCCCTGGAATTCGTTAAGGCCAGCATCCAGAACGGAAAGCCGGACCGGGATGCAGTGATTCAGTGGATTCTATCCGAGAAGGAAAGAGATCCCCAGGTTAGTTATGGACACCTTGCCAAGGTTTTGGATGAGGCCCAAGTGCCGACATTAAGTGGGAAGACAGGGTGGTGCCGGACTACTTTGAGGAATATTATGGTAAAGCACAAAGTGTGAAACGCGTTTTACTGAAGAAGGGAAGTGCCACGGGGCTTCCTTTCTTTTAGATAGGCAAAGCCCCGCCAGTTCTACCAAAGTGTATACTATACATGCAGTGGGATGTCTTTACCGCCTCCCAAAAAATACCCAGACATCTTTTATATAATTCCTGCCCATTTCTCCCAAAGCGGTGCCTGGTAGTGGGAAAACGGTGGGTTAACCTGGGAGACCTTATTCCCGGATTAAACACACGCCAGTGCAGGATTTGGGAGAGTTGGGAGAAAAATCAGGGAAGGTATGTCTGATCCAGCCCTCAAAAAAAATTATCCTGTAACACATTGAAATAATTGTATCAGCAAAAAAAGGTGAAAAAATAGACGATCACCTACTTGACATTAGATGTGTTCGCCTTTACATTGCCTTCATCTATCTATGAAAGCCTAAGGAGGTAAGACATGAAAAAAGTAGGCCCCAAGATTCGCGCACTGCGAGAGGAACTCGGTCTGAATCAGAAGGAATTCGGCAAACTGGTCCTGGTGGATCACAACACCGAATCTAAATGGGAGCAGCGAGAAGAGGTCCCAGGCGGTGCCCACAAGAAGAAAGTGGAGTTCCTTCTGCAGGTCGGCGAACATCAGGAATTAAAGGAGGTGATAAAGGAAACAATCGAATCGGACGGTGGCATATCCGCAGCAGCAGGGCTTGTGGGTATGCTGTTTGGCATCGCTAACGCCCAGGGAATTTCAGTGAATAACCTGTGGCAGCAACTCAGCTTTGATTCCTACCTGATGGTGGGCATCAACAAACTTAAACAAAGGAGAATGAATGAAAAACCACCAGAAAATCGACGAAATGATTGACCTTTTACCTGAAAACCTGGCTCAGGCTCAAGGAATGCTTAAAGACAAGATTATGCCTTTGATTGCACAGCAGGAAAGGCATATGCAGGAGCATTACCTGAAGAAGATCAAGAAGCGGACCAAATCCACCAAGAAAGCTGTGAACGAGCTTTATCACGACAGCGTGACCTTGCTGGAGCAAGAGGAAGAAGATGAACTCTTGGTGGTGGACCCGGAAATTGCGGCAGCCTCCCAGGAGCTTGCCAGGGACCCGGCACTGTTCAGGAAACGGATTAAGGCCGTGGAAGAGCTGGGCCTGGTTGGGGAAACCAGGAATATCGGCATGGCCCTGGTTACCTTGGATAGCCGGCTGAACCCGGTGAAAGAAACCCTGTTCTCCATGATTGCCGGGCATCAGGGATGCGGTAAGTCCGAGATTGTGTTCAAGGCCCTGGAACTTTACCCAAAAAGCACTTACTTCTTAATCACCAGCGCCAGCAGCAAGGCTTTCGCAGGAATGGGTGATTTCCTGCAGTACAAGGCACTGATAGTCACTGAAGCCCACATCTTGGAGCGCGAGAGCGAGGTAACCCAGGCCATCAGAACTCTGCAGTCAGAAGGGTTCATTACATACACTAAACAGGAGCGGGTAGCCGGGAAACTGACAACGGTAACCTACACTGTGAAAGGCCCCATGTCTTTGATTACCACTACGGTCAAAGACAAGCTGGAAAAACAGATAGCCGACCGGATGTTTGCCCTGCATCCAAACACTTCCGAAGAGCAGACCCAGGAGATTCTAAGACAGAAAGTCCTGGCTGCAGCCGGTGATAAGCAGGATTTGGATACGCAGGCCTGGAAGCTGTTTCATGAAATGTTGGAATCGTACGATGTAAAAATACCGTATGCTGAGCAGATTTTTAACTGCATGAACACTGACAGCATGCCGACAACAGCCAGAAGAGCATTCTCCAGAATTCTACATGCGATAAAGACAGTGACCATCGTGCACCAGGAGCAAAGACAGCTCTGCGATGACAAAATGCTGGTAGCTGAGATTGGGGATTACGCCATCGTTTATCAACTGTTCAAGAACACATTCCTGGAGGACGTTGGCGAGTTCGAGAGGCTGACAGACGAAATACTGATCATCCTGGAGCAACAAGGCCCCAGGACTCCAAAAGAGCTGATCCAGAAAATGGGAGGAAAAAAGTCTACTTTATCCGACTGGATCAAGCGCAACATCGAGTCGGGGTACATATACTGGGTAGATGAGCAGGAGCAGCGGTTCAGCAATGATCTGTTGCTGAAAAAAGCTCAGAAGAGGGGCAAAGCCTACCTCAAGGTTGAGCAGGGGCCAGCACTGCCAACCCCATATGAACTCACCCTCGATTCCCGGTGGGATGTAGGCGGGGAGTTCTACAAATTTTACGACCTGGAACTGGAAGACACTACTGCCCGCCCTGAACCGGCACACGCTATTGATCCCTTCAGATCTGCTGCATAAGCACACATTTCCTCGAGGGCACCCTGAATAGGGGTGCCCTTAATCATTTCAGCACTTTATCTCTACCTGTTCGGGTGTTTAGCTCCCGCTCTGCACACGTCAGATATCCATATCTCCTGAAATAACAGTTGTTTGTGGCAACCTGTTAGGGTGTTCGGTGCCATAGCCGGATATATACACATACACATTCTCCCCGGAAAACAGCCGAACACCCTAACACCCTAAGATATCCATCCGAAATAACATGCTTTTCTGTGTTCGGTGCCAACTTTTTTCTACGAATTACTTAAAAAATCAAAATCCTGACGTTATACTCTAAGTAAAACATCATAATGGAGGATTGACTATGACAATCTGTGACGAATGCAGGCATAAGGGCCAGACCAGGTATAACGGCAAGGACAGAGGCGAGCTGGATATTCTCGTGGTAGGGGATGCCCCGGGAAAGGTAGATTGCAGGCGGGGGCATTACACTGCGTCGCAGTACCTGGCTGTGCTGGATCAGATTCGCAGGCTTAAACCAAGCTACACTGTAGGGCAAGAGTTCGCTCTGGGGTGTAAACCGGAGGATAGTGTTAAGGCACAGGATATTTCCCACTGTAGCCCCAGGCTCCACGAAATTGTATCCAGGACCAAACCCAAGGCGCTTCTTCTGCTGGGGGTAAATGCTGCAAGAGCTTTTGGCATCAATAAAAACCAGTTAGCGATCAGGGGAAATATAATAGAGCTAAACGTTGAAGGACACCCGGTAAAAGCGGTTGCATCCTACAGTGCAGGGACAGCCTACAAGGAGCCGGGTTTGGCGAGCTGTATCCAGGCAGATGTCAAGAAGGCAGCTGCCATAGTTGATGGTACAATAAACAACCTCGATTATCAGCTTGAGACCCCGGAAACCTTTGAGGAGATAATGTCTGCTCTGGAGAAAGCCAGGGAAGCTACCAGGGCTGGAACGATGAAAAAGCTTGTATCCGTGGATACTGAAACAACCTCCCTTGAACCCTACAGACTGGAAGAGAAAATGATTGCCATCTCCCTTTCCTGGAAGAAGGGGCAGGGCCTGGCATTTTACTTCGATCACCATGAGCACGGTTTGAACAAGGAAAAGCAGGATCAAGTGCTGAGTAAGCTGGAGGAAGTTCTCGATCCGGAATACACAGTGACCTGCGCCGCCAACGCCAAGTTCGACTACAAATGGCTGAATTACAGGTATGGGTTAGATATTCCCTTCTTTGACTTTGATGTAATGCTGTTAGAGCACTTACTCGATGAGGACAAGAAAAATGAATACGGCCTTAAAAATCTGACCAGGGATTATATCCCCGAGCTTGCAGGGTATGACGAAGAGCTGGAAAAAGCCCTGGCTGATATCCAGAATAAGTTCGACAAAGAGGCCAAGGAAAAACATGAACAGGCACTGCAGGATTATTTCACCAAATGGCAGGAAAAGACTGACGAGCAAAGAAAAGAGCTTTTAAAAGACTGGGTGAGGCAGAGGTATATTGACCTGCCGGAAATTGAAGGTCTGGAAAAGATTAAGACAGTTCAAAACGGCAGGAAAAAAGCTGTCTCAAAAGCATATACCAAAAGCCTGTTTAAGGTCCTCAAGAAGCTCCCCCCGGAGATTCTGGATATACCAGGCTCTGTTGCCAGGAAGGTAAATTACGGCGATCTGCCCAGAGAAATCCTTCTGCCCTATGCAGCAATGGATGCCATGGTAACCAGGGTGATCTTTACTGAGCAGTATAGAAAAATGGAAGAAGATTATACGCAGATAAAGAGACTTGAAATTGCTGAAAAAACAACAGATTTGGCAAAAACACTTCGCTTTATGACTATGCCCCTGGCTCCCAAAATATCTGAGATGGAGTACCAGGGCATACGCATAGACAGGGAAAAGCTCGAAGACTTCATAGCCCGGGTTGATGCGAAGATCCCGGAATTAAAAGACCGGATATTTTCCAGCATAGGCAGGAAAATAAATTTGAGCTCAAGTTCCGGGGATCTAAAGAGAGTGCTCTTTAAGGAAAAAAGATATGAGCCAGTAAAATACACGAAAACAGGTGACTTTAGTACCGACAAAAACTCCATGGAAGTGCTATATGAAAAAAACGAGGACGAGTTTATAAGAGATCTGCTGATACTTCGCAGGGTGGAAAAAGTAAGGGAAACCTACTTCATCAACTGGCGGGGTGAAATTGAATATGACGGAAGGCTTCATTTCTCCTTGAATCAGCATGGAACAGCCACATATAGGCTCAGCGCAAACAAGGGACTGCAAAACGCTCCGGCCTACCTGAAAGAAATTGACTTGAACGTCAAGTCACTGTTTCTGCCCGACTCAGAGGAATATGACATTTTTGATCTGGATATTGCCAATGCCGAGCTAAGGGTTCTTTGTGGTTACAGCAAGGATGAAACCTTGATTGAGGCCTTTAATCAAGGCCTGGATATTCACAGTCTGACTGCTGCCAAGATATCTGATTTTACCTATGAGGAAATAAAGGCAGCCAAGGAAGATAAGACGTCAGAGCAGCATAAGCTGCGCCAGCTGGGGAAAAAGATTAACTTTGGAACTGTTTATTCCATGGGAGCCACGAGCTTAAGCAAACAGCTCTGGGCTGAATCCCGAATAAAAGTAAGCGAAGACGAAGCCAAGCAGTACCTGAATAAATTCTTTGAAGAATACCCCAAAGTAAAAGAGTACATGGAAAAGACCAGGGCTTTCGCCCGGGCACACAGGTTCGTATATACATACACTGGGCGCAGAAGACGATTTCCAATGTTAGGGGTTGATAACCACCAGAAATTCAAAGCATTCAGGCAGGCCATCAACTGCAGAATTCAGACTACTTCGGCTGATATTGTAAACACCAACCTGGTAGACTTAGATGATGCCATTAAACCTCTGGGTGGCAGGGTCCTCTTGACTGTTCACGACTCCATACTTTTTCAATTACCCAAAGATACTGCCGGTGTGACAGAGCTTCTGGACCAGGTAATCACAGAAAACACCAAGAATAAGTTTCCCTGGCTGCCGGTGGAGTGGAAGTATGATGTAGGTAAGGGGCCAAATTACGGTGAGTGCGCTTAAAAAAAATAAGGCGGGGATTCCCCGCCTTATTTTTTACATCTGCCTGATCAGGTCCTCGAGGACTCTTCTTGCCTGTAGAATCCTCTCCCTTTCCTGGGATTTCTCTTCACTGTACCAGCCGTGCTTCTTGGCATTGGAGTTTCCAGGTTGAGCACCCCGGCGTTTATTCGTTTTGTTCCTACTTTTCATTTTGATACCCCCCGACAACTGCCTGTCCGCCCTCGCCAACATATACATGCTCAACACGAACATTCTGGTTGCCGCCTTTCCTGGATTTAATCAGCTTTTCGTAAGCGCTGGTGTAGGTCCGGATCAGTTTCTGGGCCATCTCCAGTCTTTCCTTTTCCACATCCGAGTTCATTGAGTGCCGGGCCTCAGCCATGAGCTTCATGGCATAGCTGTGCGCTGCTGCCATGTGGCCAACCATCATCGTTTCTAGCGGCCCACGAGGCTCAGCCTCCTCAAAAAAACTTACGGCTACTTCTGCATCCACATCCCAGGCCTTAACTGCCTGCTGCAGTAGGGTTACTCCCAGGTCCTGGTTCTTCGTCCCCATAAGTTCTGCTGGATTACCGCTCATAAGCACCGTCCTTCAGGAACTTACCCAGTGGAGATATCTCATCCAGATAGTCTTTCGGCAAGTCCTTTAGCATATGCAGTAGCATCCTAAGCACTGCACTACGGCTTAGATGATTCTTGCAGGCAATAGAGTCCAACATAGCTATAGTTTGGGCATCAATGTTCAAGGTAAATCTACTTCTTTTCTTCATAATAAATACTCCTTCAGTTTAAATGTTGATATTAAAGTATAATGTCGTTTTGCAGAAAATTTAAGTAAAAAATGTTTTTTGAACAAATTTAATTTATTTACTTAAAAATTGAGATTCACCGCCCTATACTTTATTGGAAGATGGCATAATAAAGATGCCGCTTCCTAAACTATGTTTAGGAGTGTTTGCGGTGAATTCAGATTTGAACAATTTAAGCTTTGATGAGATCAAAAAAGATGGACAGATTACAGTCAAGAAAACTCAGTGGGAGTCAAAAGCAGAGTGGGTCAAAACAAACATAGATGATATCTATGGTTTTTTTGGCTCCATTGAAAATCAGGTTACTAACGGAGTTTATGGTTTATGGATGCAGCCGTACATCGATTACTTCGGGGCACTGCTTTACATGCCGATTTTGGACGTGGAGCACCCCGAAAACCATCATGAGTCTCCCTGGTACAATATCAATGTAGCCAAAGGCCTGTTCTATAGATTTAATGAGCTGGGGTTAACTCAGGATCTGACTGTAGGTCTAACCGGAAAAGGCTTCAGGTTCAGCTGGCCCTGGGTAATACCACATCAGTATACGAACGCTTTCCTGGTGATGGTTAAAGACAGCGAACGTTTCTACGGCATAGACCCAGCTCCGCAGAAAGGCAAAGACAAATTCTTGAGAACCATGGCCTACAGAGGCAATAATAACCAAGGAGCGCCTACGCAGAACACTCATATTTACTATCTGGATCATGCCTCGCAGATTTCAGATCTTACCGAAGCCGAATACAAAAAACTGGTCCGAGGCAGACCCGCTGTTGAAGGGTACAAATCGTTTCTCCCCAGACTTATGCCCAATAAATTTGCTCCCAGGGAATTTCTGGAAGTACTCGAAACATATCAGTTCCAGCTAAGGATTAAATCCACCATAGCCACTCCGGCAGCCCCGAGAATCGCTGCAAAACTGTGAGCGCCAACCTGAATATGTCTTAATTATGCCGGTTTGAAATTGTTTATATCTTATTCTTGTATCTTCTTCTGAAAGAGAAAAGAAAAAATATTTTTTATTTTGTCTTCTTTTCTGTCCTTCTTTTTCTTCCTCTTCTTCTGTCTTGCCGTTACTGCCTTCTTTGCCTGTCTGAGGCAAAGGAGGGTAAGTTCTTGGGTCGCAAACAAAGCCAACAAGTTGTCTGCCTGCACTGTGGCGAAGCCTTTTGTCCTGACTATCGAAACAGGGGCAAGCAAAAATACTGCTCCAAAGTGCCTTGTCGGGCAGCCAGTAAGAAAGCCAGTCAAAAGGCCTGGCTGGATAAGCCTGAAAACAGGGATTATTTCCGGGGACCGGCCCATGTGGACAGGGTCCGGAACTGGAGAAAGCAAAATCCCGGATATGCCAGGCGCAAGACCACTGCTCCCAAGCAAACGTTACAAGATCACTGCCTCCCAAAAAGTGTTGAAAATCAACGTGTTGAGGAAACGTTACAAGATCACTGGATCACGCAACCATCTGTTATTATAGGACTAATCTCCTCCTTATGCGGGAGTGCGTTACAAGATGACATCGTCAGGGCCGCCCGACAGATGTACACCCTGGGCTGTGACGTCATCAACAACCCCAAAGGAGGATTTCATGTACCAAAAGTATCCGATTCATCCCCAGAGACTGCGCAAGGTTCCCAGACAGTTCAGCTGGGTGGACCACAGGCTGGTTCGTGACGGTCATATTGAGAGGTTAAGCCATGCTGCAGCAGCCTTGTACCTGTTCCTGGTGACCGTGGGCGATCAGCAGGGGCTTAGCTACTACTCCGACCCCATTGTCATGCAGCGCCTGGGAATGGATGAAGTCACTTTGCAGCAGGCGCGCTTCAATCTGATCCAGGCTGATCTCATTGCCTGGAAGAAACCGCTTTATCAGGTTCTATCCATCCAGGTCCCACCCGTAAATCAGGCCAGGACAGCACAGGCCGGGCCTGTGCACTTCTCAGACGTTCTCAAAAAACTTGCCGGGGGTAACACATGATTGATTATGAGCTTTATGCCAGAATAAAGCACTACCATGAACAAAAAGGACTTACCCCGGCCCAGATAGCAAAAGAACTGCAGCTGGATCCGCGTACAGTGGGCAAATGGCTCGAAGCAAAGCAGTTTCATCAAAGAAAGTCAGTAACAAGACCAAGCAAGCTTGATCCCTTCAAGGATACCATCGTCAGGATGCTGGAGGAGCACCCCTACACAGCCGTCCAGGTTTTGCGCAGCATCAAGGAGCAGGGCTATACAGGAGGCTCCTCCATTCTCAAGGAATACATAAGCAAAGTCAGGCCCAAAAGGTCCAGGGCCTTTTTAAGTCTGGCCTTTGCCCCAGGAGAGTGCGCCCAGGTTGACTGGGGAAATCACGGCTCCATCCAGGTGGGAGACAGCAGGCGCAATCTCAGCTTCTTTGTCATGGTCCTTTGCTACAGCAGGATGATGTATCTTGAGTTCACTGTCTCCCAAAGCATGGAGCACTTCCTGTCCTGTCATCAAAACGCCTTTGACGCATTCGGGGCTGTTCCCAAAAAAATCATGGTGGACAACCTGAAATGTGCAGTGCTCAAGCACCCCTATGGCCAAAAACCGGTTCTAAATCCCAAATATCTTGACTTTGCAAAGCACTGGGGTTTTGAGATCAGTGCCTGCGGAGTCAGAAAGCCCCATGAAAAAGGCCGGGTGGAGAATGCCATAGGTTATGTCAAAAAGAACTTGCTGGCCGGACTTGAACTGCCGGATTACCGGGCCATCAACCATTATGCCCGCCACTGGTGCAGGGCAACAGCCAATGTACGTATCCATGCCCAGACCGGCAAGAAGCCGGTGGACATGCTTGAAGAAGAAAGAGAGCACCTTTTGCCCCTGCCTGTTAACACCTATGATATCGGAGTCGTAACCCAGGTCCGGGCCTCGTCGCAGTTCCGGATCACCCTGGAGTCCAACCGCTATTCCGTGCCAGCCAGGTACGCAGGCAAACGCCTGACCTTGAAGACTTATCCTGATCGCTTATGCATCTATGACGGCAACAATCTTGTGGCCAGGCATATCCGCAGCTTTGACAAAAAAAGGGACATTGAAGACCCCGATCATGTCCAGGAGCTTATTGCCCAGCGCCGGGCAGCCAGGGATCAGCAATTGTTTTCCCGGTTCCTGGCTTTGTCCCCAAGAGCAAAGGATTATTACTTTGAGTTGGAGAAAAAGCACTTGAACATCAAACACCATGTCCAGAAGATTGTAGCCTTAAGCGAAATCTATGGCTCTGAAGCCGTGTCCAGGGCCATGGACGACGCATTCACCTACAGTGCCTTCTCCTGTGAGTATGTAGCCAACATCCTGGAGCAAAGAGCCAGGACCATGCCCGCACCAGGAGCCCTGCATCTGACCAGGCGAGAGGATCTGCTGGATATTGAAGTCAAAGACCCTGATCTAAGTATTTACGACAAACCCAAGGAGAAAAACCCATGACCAACAAACACCAAAGCGAGGTGCACAGGCTGGAAGAAAATCTCCAGCTGCTCAAGCTGACCTGTATAAAAGAGCAGTACAGGCCGGCGGCTGACAAGGCTGCCAGGCAGAACTGGGATCATCTGGGCTATCTGGCCAGGCTGGTCCAGGCAGAAGCAGATGCCAGGCATGATCGCTCCATCCAACGCCGTATCAGGATGGCCCGTTTCCCAGGCATAAAAACCATGGAGAACTTCGACTGGACATGGCCGACCAAGATCAACCGCCCGGCCATCCAAAACCTCTTTCGCCTTGGATTTATGAAGGACAAGGCCAACATAATAATCCTCGGAGGAGTAGGCCTGGGCAAGTCACACATAGCCACAGCCCTGGGTTACAGTGCATGCCTGGAAAAGTATTCTGTACTGTTTGCCACCACCATAGATGTCATAAACACCCTCTCGGCCGCACAGGCTGCACACAAGCTCAAAACAGAGCTCAAGAAATATGTAAGTCCTGAACTGCTCATTCTGGATGAGCTTGGCTACCTGCCCATAGACAAGCAAGGTGCAGACCTGCTCTTCCAGGTTATAAGCCAGCGCTACGAACAAAAATCAACCATCCTGACCACCAACAGAGCCTTCAAGAAATGGCCCGAGGTGTTCAACAACGACAGCACCCTGACCTCAGCCATGTTGGACAGACTTCTGCACCATGCCGAAACCGTCCTCATTGAAGGCAAAAGCTATCGGATGAAAGACCAGGTTCAGGAACAATAGCTCCGCATAGGCAACCGCCGGCATCAACCTTTATGTCTGGAGCTGGCGGTTGCTCCAAAACAACATTTTTAAACCGGCGTTTTATGGCATCTTCAAGCCGGCGCTAACAAAAGGTACATCTAAAACAATCTTTCGTTGAGAACCCACCACTTCCCACCAACGATAAACCCAAGACAGATTATTTCGACACACAGGTATCAGGTTTTCTGCTGGAGGTAAGATCCAGCGGAAAGGCCACGTATTATCTGCGCTACAGAGATAATACAGGGCAGCTGAAACAGGTAAAGCTTGGGTGTGCTTTCGGCAGACGTGCGTAAGCAGAAAAAATTTCACGGCAGCTGGCGTAGTGGCGTAGGGAAGAAGGGGACATTATGTTGCGAGTTTACCCGGTTAAACAGGCCGTAAGGCCTCCTGCGTAGCAGGGTTTAACCGGGTGAACCCCCGTTGGCGGTGTGGAGGGTTTGTATTCTATGAAGCGACTGGGCCAGACTTGAATTTACTGCTCCCAGCATGTTCACAGACAGGGTATGCCCTGATCTGATTTTGGCGGAGCGGCCCGGTGTCGCCAAAGGTGCTCTTATCCATGAGCTGCAGGCCTGCTATGTGCATTACCATGAGAAAACCGGAGCCTTGCGGATGCTCTGGAATGCGCTTACCGGCAAAACTCCCTGGACTGATCCTGACTATGAGGTGGGAAAGGGTTGCAAATCAGGGGCTTAGTTATTAAGTGTAGAAAAGGAGGTCAGCTATGAACACGACAGAAGTTGTAATTAATGAGATAAAGCAGCTTCCTGAGCCGCTTCAAAGGGAAGTCCTGAACTATGCTCGCTTTTTGAAGCACAAGGCGGAGCAGGACAGTTTGTTGAAAGCCCAGTTGATCAGTATGGAACAAATATGGAGCAATGAAGAAGACGAGGCCTGGAACAATGTACCATCCAGGTGAAGTTTTGCTGGTGCCTTTTCCTTAAATGCAGGTCTTTTCGCTGGTCGCTTCGGAGCGTTACATTCAGAAGTGTATGAGCGGGTTAAAAAGCATTTCTGTGAGCATTTTGGATGTCAACTGCTCAAGTGATCATGTCGATGCCCTTAACTCTGTAGGCAAGGCTTAAGATGCTAGCTGAAGAGAAGAATGAGCAGTGGAAAGCCTCAGTAGGCCTGCTTTGAACATTACCAAAGGACCTTGAGTTGGCGATAAACCGCTACCGTGAATTGCTGCAGGAGAGGAAACAATGAACAATAATCATTTTGAAAGTGTTTGGGATGCCATTGAAGATACACCCGAACAAGCTGAAAATATGAAGCTTCGCTCTGTTCTGATGATTGCTATCGGCTCAACATGACTGTTTTTTTGGGACAGTTACATCTCAGGCGTGACTGAAGAGCCAATCCCCATGCCACATCCAAGGCGCTAAACAGATACTCAAAGAGGTTAATATGCGTTTCACGATTTTCTGGAAGATACTTGCAATTCTTGGTAGTACAATAGTTCTCGTAAGTGCTGCCATTTTTCTCACTACCAACCACTTTGTCACTCAGAGCCTGGACGAACAGGCCTTAGATACCCTGGACAATTACAGGCAGGCAGTGGACATGGAAATTGAAGAAATTTCGTCCAATGCAGCTTTTGTCAATTCTGTAGTCGTTGAAAACCCGGATGTTGCGGAGGCAATAAAACAGGGTGATTCGGAATTTCTGCATGATTATGGCAATGAGCTGACCCAGGCGCAGCATATCGGATTCATTGCCTTTACAAATGCCGAGGGTGATGTTGTGGCAAGGGGTCATATAGAGGAGAAAGGCGACAATATTCAACATCATTATATTGTCCAGCAGGTTTTGCGTGGCGACTCTATAACCGGAATTGAGCATGGCGAGCACATCTCCCTGAGCATCAGGTCCGGGGAGCCCGTGAAAAAAGACGGAGAGGTTGTTGGAGCTGTTGTTATGGGGGAAAGCTTTGAGACTCATGCCTTTGTTGACCGGATTGAACAGAAGCTGGGAGTGGATGCCACCATTTTTGAGGACGACACCCGCATTTCTACCTCCATACGCGATGAAGCCGGCGACAGGCTGGTGGGCACGCAGATGGAAGACCCGGAAGTGATCCGGACAGTAATCCAGGATAATGAAATCTTCTGGGCCACCAACCCGGTTCAGGGGGTCATGTACGATACCATCTACTGGCCTATTGAGGATGTGCAGGGAGAAATCGTGGGCATGTATTTCCTGGGGCAGCCAAGGGACGTTATTGAGGGCATACAGGCCAGTGTTTTGAACTCTATTCTTGCTGTAACGGCTGTTGTCGGTGCCTTGATGCTTGCTGTAGGAGCCTTCTTTGCACGCAGGCTTGGTGGGTCAGTAAGCCGTGCCGCCGGTTTTGCCTCCATGATTGCCAGGGGCGATATGGACAAGCCCTTGGAGATCAAAAGCCGGGATGAGACTGGACAGCTTGCTGAATCGCTCAATGAAGTACGCGATAACGTAACCAGGTTGATAAAAGATACGGAACATATGGCGGAAAGTATACGACACGGGGATATAAGAGCGGTTCTTCCGGTTGAACAATACGAGGGGGCTTATTCCAAGCTTGCTAAAGATATAAATAATGCCTCTGAAATTGTTGCTGGATATCTTGAGGTGGTTCCTTCCCCCATTGTCACCATGGACAAGGATTTCAATATCCTGTGGATGAACAAGACCGGAGTTGATCTGTTCGGTGGCAACAGATCAGATGTCGAGGGTGAAAAGTGCTATGATATGTTCCGGACGCAGGACTGCCAGACAGAAGCATGCGCCTGTACTCAGGCCATGAAAACAGGCAGCGAGCGTACCAATGAAACTCGTGCTTACCCCGGGGACATGCAACTGGACATATCTTATACCGGCAGGCCGATAAAAGACAATCAGGGAAGGGTTGTCGGAGCCATAGAATTTGTAACCGACCTTACACAGGTCAAGGCTTCCCAGCGCAAGATGCAGGAGGTCGCCCAAAGAGCGGCGTCTGTTTCGGACTCTGTATCTTCGGCCAGTGATGAACTCTCCGCCCAGGTGGAGCAGGCCAGCCGGGGAACCGAGGAACAGACAAACAGGATCGGGGAGACTGCTACCTCCATGGAAGAAATGAACGCCACGGTGCTCGAAGTGGCCAGGAACGCTTCCGGGGCGGCGGAGCAGACGGACATGGCCAGGGCCAAGGCTCAAGAAGGGGCAGGGGTGGTCAAACAGTCCGTAGAGGCCATCAATGAGGTGCAGGAACAGTCTAAGGCCATGAAGGACAACCTGGCCTCCTTAGGCAAACAGTCCGAAGAAATCGGCAAAGTAATGACCGTGATTGACGATATAGCCGACCAGACCAACCTCCTGGCCCTCAACGCTGCCATTGAGGCGGCCAGGGCCGGGGATGCCGGTCGGGGCTTTGCCGTGGTGGCCGACGAAGTGCGCAAGCTGGCGGAAAAAACCATGAACGCCACCAAGGAAGTGGAGAAAACAGTAACATCCATTCAGGAGAGCACAAAGTCCAATATGGACAGTATGGATCAGTCTGTTCAAGCCGTGGAAAAAGCTACACAGCTGGCCAACAGCTCCGGTCAGGCCCTGCAGGAAATCGTAAGCCTGGCCCAGGAGGCGGCGGATCAGGTTCGCTCCATAGCCACGGCCAGCGAGGAGCAGTCCTCTGCCAGCGAGGAAGTGAACAAGAGCATGGAGGATGTGAACCGCATTGCCAGGGAAACGGCTGATGCCATGAACCAGTCGGCCCAGGCGGTGTCTGACCTGGCAAAACAGGCCGGCGAACTGCAAAAGATTATCGAGGATCTGAGGAAGGCATAATCAGAGACAAGCCCGAAGCCGGATTCGGCTTCGGGTCCTGAAGCTGGCCACACAAAGAAGGGCAAATTGAAGGACAGCCATGATCTGACATGGCGCATCAAGTATGCTGTTTGAATTTTGAATATTGCACCAGCCCTGAATAGATGTGACTGCAAAAAGTCATTTTTGTTACGCGAACCACGCGAACCACGCGAACCACGCGAAGCGCGTGGCAGGACGCGTGGCAGGACGCGTGATTGATTTCTCGACTTTTTGCGGATGCATCCTACATGGTCAAATTATTTCCAGGGCAGTAGTTTCTGGTCAATCCAGTTCCTGCTCCAGGGCCTGGTCTATCTGGCTTCTGGTGAACATGTCCCGCAGGATCAGGGGGCTGTCCGGGTTGTCTCTGGAGAAGATGGCCACCAGGGGGATGCTTTGGCTGTCCAGAGCCCGGAGCATTTCTTCGCCGGGAGGATTGGGCTGGGTCAGGTCTATGCGGACAAACTGCAGGCCGTATCTCTCGGCGTTTTCAGCCATGAAGCCCGGGGTGAGTACGGTCTGTTCAAGGAATTTGCAGTTGGGGCACCAGTCCGCTGTGAATTCCAGAAGGATGTTTTCCCGGCCCAGCATTTCCTCAAACTGCTGTTCTTCAAAAGGTGTCCAGGCAACTGGATGTTCCGGGGCGGGGCGAAACAGCAAAAAGGCGGCCAGGGCGACAAGCACCAGGGCCGAGAGGCGAATGGAGCGTCTTCTCAGGTTGGATTGTTTAAGGTCGGTCCAGTGCCCCCACATCCAGGCGGCAAAGGCGATGACCAGAAACATGATCAGAGCCTTTACGAACATGTCCTCAGGTATAAGGGACATGAGATAGACGCAGGTGGCCAGCAGGAAAAAGCCCAGGATTTTTTCCAGGTACATGGTCCAGGGACCGGGCCTGGGCAGAAAGCGAAGCATGAACGGAAATACGGCCATGAGCAGGTAGGGAAGGGCCATGCCCAGGCCCATGCTCCAGAGGACTATGCCGATGATTGCAGGCGGCTGAGTCAGGGTCCAGGCCAGTACACCCCCCAAAAACGGTCCGCTGCACGGGGTGGCCAGGAAGGTGGCCAGCATGCCGGTGCTCAGGGCCTCGGCATTGGGGTTCTTCCAGGGGTCCCGGGTCCTGGACTTGAGATCTATCACCGGCAGGTCGTACAGGCCGAAGAGGCTCAGGCTAAGGGCAAAGATTATGCAGCCCAGGACAAGTATGGCCCCGGGGCTTTGAAAGAGCTGGCCCCAGGCCATGCCGGTAAGGGATAAGACCACGGCCAGTACGGAAAAGAAAATAAGCATGCCCAGGGCGAAGAATATATTGTGCTTGCGAAAAGCCCTTTTCTGGGCATCAATGCCGGAATCCTCCTCCAGGGTGAGCATGCCTCTTAGCTTCAGGCTGATGACGGGCAGAACGCACGGGGTAAAATTGAGAATAAATCCGGCGATCATAGCCAGCAGAGCGGCCTTGGCCAGGGTGTCCACTTCAAGGCCCGGGGTCTGGGAGCGCACCTCAAAGTCCCACCTGGTTTCGTCAGCGTCCGGGTCCGCAGGGGCCGGAGGAGCCATTTCCATCATGGGCTCCTGCGTGGCCGGGCCGGCATTCTGCCACATGGACCACCAGTCCTGCTCTTGTGCCGTGTCCAGTGCGGCCGGGTCTACTCTGTCCAGGTCGAACTCGATTTCCTTGTGCACGGGCCAGCAGTTGCGGTCAGAGCAGAGCAGGAGGCTCAGCTCAGCGGTCAGGATGCCTTCCAGGGGGATATCCGCAGGCAGGGGAATGAAAATGGGGGTGCGCTCTTCCGGAAAGACTTCAGATGTCTGGGATGGATCAAAGGGGTCCGGCTGCTCCTCTCCGGGGGGGTAAAAGACTTCCAGGCTTTCGGTGGGGTCGTCTGTGATGGTCAGTACCGTGGGAAAACCTGCCGGTCCGGGATCGTGGGCGTAAGTGTACAGGCCTTCGTCGGGAATAATCCACAACAGGAGCATGGCCTGATAGCCAGGCGTTTTCTCCTGGTCCACCGCGAAGACTTCCCACTTTGACTGCATGGGAAAGTCGCGGTCATCCTGGCTGAAGCCCGAGCTTAAAAAAAGCAGGACTACAAGAAAGGCCAGTGCTGTTTGTGTGTAAAATCTTTTCATGGTCGTTACGGTTCAGCTCATTGCTGCGCTCTGATACATCTTTGCTGTCAGGGCTGTCCAGGCTTTTTTTAATCTTGACATTCCCGGATATTAAATTTAATAAGTATTTTTTATGGGCCACTAGCTCAATTGGCAGAGCAGCGGACTCTTAATCCGGAGGTTCAAGGTTCGATTCCTTGGTGGCCCACCAAAGATTTCAATGGGTTACGGTAAAAAGCCGTAACCCCTTTTTTGTTTGTAAGCACATTGTAAGCGCTGCATCCGGGCACACCAGGGACCATTTCTGCAAGCAACAGGTCAGGGAGGTGTCATTCATTGAAAATGTATTGAGGTCACTTCCTCACAAGCCTCAGAGGCCTGTATCATGGAAAAGTTTTTTCTGGGTCTCAGCGGACCATTGGCCGCTTGGATTCAGCCCCCTGGTATGCTGAAATATTTTTAAAGCTTCTTCAAGCTTTTCTTCGCACTTATTATCCGCGTTTTTTAAAAAACCCAGTTCATGCAGCCTGGATGCAATCATGCCGGCATCATCTGCATTTTCTGGCTCCAGCATTATTCCAAGCCTGGCTATAGGACCCTGCAGTGCAGTCCTGCCGTCAAAAGCCGGCCAGTGTGTATAATCTCTTTCTGTGGAGAACAGTCCCACCAGCTTTAACTTATTTTTTGCAGTCCAATTCTCTTGTTTAGCACCGTAAAGTGCCCGAACATAATATATTTCCCAGTCCAGGATAAAGGATAGCGAAAATATGCCTGCGCGCCAGCCCTGGAAATCATGGTATGTAACTTCTTCAATCCAGTTAGTACCATGCGGAGTTCCGGACACTTCGATTTTAAAGCCTGAATTACTGGCCAGTCTATCCATGGTGAGAACGACAATGGAGTATTTTTCAGTCTGGGCTTCCGGCATCATGCTCATGCGTTGGTAAACCGACATTCTGTCTATGTTCAGCTTTGTTCTTCTATGCTCGTCATCCGGTGTAAGTGATAGTGCCCGGTCGAGTGTCCAGTAATAAAACTGCTTGAAGGTCATATCAGATAAATCCTTACTACGGAGTTCTTCCTCGTATAATATAAAAGCCTGTACTCTGGGGAACAAGGGAGATTTTTCCTGAATATCTGAGCGCTCGATTACTATCTTGTCAGCAAGCCTTTTATAGTCAGCCTGTACCAGAAAAGAAGCTGTCCTGCCCATCCTATCCTGAAAATGCATATACATCTCCAGGCTAACTGTCATGTCTTTGCTGTCTTTAGAGTACCGCATTATTTTGATGCTGCTTACTTGAAAATCTTGCTCGTTCAGAGATTCAAAAAGCCATGAATGAGCTCCATCAGTGGAAAATTCAGCTTGTGAAAAAGAACTGGTGCATCCAATAATCTTTCTTGCCAGGGCTTCTGCAGCGCTTGTGACATGAAGAGGCAGTTTGTTTGGATTTACAGCATCCTTGGGAGGAATATTGATTTCAGGAGCAGTTGAAAAGTCCCGGGAAGGAACATCTGAGAAGTATATGGCTGGTTTGTTATCTCTGCAACCGCTAAAAATACATAATGCAATGAGCAAAGAAATAAATACAAAAACAAATTTATGCATTATTGGGGACTCCAGTGAAAGATATCCTCAAAAAATTACAAGGCGAGCTTGTAAGAGTCAGCCGCGTCCGTTTGACCCAGGCCGAGAGTTCTTCAGCCGGTAAACCTCTTAAGAAGCTGGTACAGGGCATGTTCCATCTGAGTCATTCAGGGCTGTCGGTTAAAAAAAGTCACGGCTTTCCCCATGTAAACCACTTCGCTGGTTCAGTAAGCCTGGAATATTGGTTGTTCTGCCTTATTGGGCATAGACTTATCCTCAACTTTTTCTTTTAGCTCTCTTTTAGCTTTCTGCAGTCTGTCACTTCTGTCTTGTTGATAAAAAAGCTTAGCCGAAGAAACTTGCTCTTTGTCAATCAGGGCTGGCCAACAGGACAATTTTTCTGAGCAATCCAGCAAGTACCATTGTGCGGTGCTGGTGAGCCTGAAAGATTCATCCTTTTCCAGGTGAAAAGAAGCGTGACAATCTGTCTGCATGACGCAGTAAAACAACAAGGTGATTATAAACAGAAGGGAGCTTGCTTTGTTCATAGTGTTGTCTTTTTTTGAGTTGGCGGGGAAGATTGAAGGTTTTTGAGCAGGGATAGGACATGTTCCATGTCCTTGTCTGAGCCCAGGCTGACTCTGATGTATCGGGGCAGGGAGGGGATTTTCCTGCCGGCTACAACCCCTCCCTTCAGAAGCAGGTAGTTATGTGTTTCTTCCCAGGAACGTCCGGTGGACAAGAGGACAAAACTTGTTCTGGACGGAATATACTCGATGCCCAGATCCTCCAGCCCGGCGCAGAAGTTTCTTCTGGTACGCTTATTTTCTCTGCACATTTTATCTACCCAGGACTGTTCATAGAGAGCTGCGTGTGCAGCAGCCAGCCCGGCCTGGTTTATATTGTTCCATAAGGCGTGTCCGGACATGGCCTGGATGATATTTTTTGCTCCAGCACAATAACCAACCCTTAAACCAGCCAGACCGTATATTTTGGAAAAAGTTCTAATCACCAGCAGGTTGGGCGTTCCAGCCCGGACCAGGTCCATGCAGCTGAAAAAGCCGGAGCCCACGTATTCAGCATAGGCCTCGTCCACAACCACCACGGTTTCTCTTGGAACCTCCTTAATGAGCTGTGACAGGTCTTTCTCGCCAATCAATGTCCCTGTGGGGTTGCAGGGATTGCATACATAAAGCATCCCCTTGTAGCTTTTAGCTGCCTCTAGCATGGTCCCTAAATCATGGCCGGCATCCCGGGTCTTTACCGGTACCCTTTTTGGCCAGATACGCCTGAGAGGAGCATAATAACTTATGGCCTCGTAAACAGGATCACTGATAACCGGGGGACTTTTTGAGGAACAAAAAACATCGGTGGCTATTTTTAAAAGTTCAATAGCTCCGCAGCCAAGAAGTATCTGACCGGGGTCAAGACCATAAAAGTCAGCCAGATCATTCAGAAATCGGTCTTTATTTTCTCTGGCATACAGGCTGGCATTGTCACGCAGGGCTTTCATGCCAGCTTCCATTGCTGCAGGTGAAGCACCAAAGGGGTTTTCGTTGCTGCTCAGGACAATTGTTTTTTTGTCCTGTTGCCACAGGGGAGAAGAGTCTGCATTATTTACGGTTTCAATGTCTTTCTGCCGGGTAGCACACCCGGCTAAGACAACCAGACCTGATGCAGCTGCCAGGCTTAGAAAATCTCTTCTCCCCAGTTTGTCCAGTGCAGAGT
This sequence comes from Desulfonatronospira thiodismutans ASO3-1, assembly GCF_000174435.1. Taxonomy (NCBI): domain Bacteria; kingdom Pseudomonadati; phylum Thermodesulfobacteriota; class Desulfovibrionia; order Desulfovibrionales; family Desulfonatronovibrionaceae; genus Desulfonatronospira; species Desulfonatronospira thiodismutans. Next base: position 432,647 of record NZ_ACJN02000001.1, on the reverse strand, counting down.
TATGTGTTTTACCTGCCTGTTCCCTCAAAAAGACTCCTCTGGGTCTGCAGATTCCAGCCGCTTGCTTCGAGTCCGCTGGATCTCTGAAACTGCTCAAGTGCACCTCTTGAACCTGGCCCCCACAAACCGTCAATGATCATATTGTAGTATCCCAGTTCAGCCAGTCTGGTCTGGATTATTCTTGCATCACTACGATCTGAAGTATCTAAAACACTTTCACCTCTACTTAACGGACCTTCTCTTGGAGTATGCTCTCTTTGTTGAGACATCCTTTCCCTTTGAACCTTCTTTTGCCCCTCATAATCTTTTTCCGGTGTAAATAGCCCTGCTAAAATTCTTTCAGTACCATCAGGATAAATGTCTATGGCAGGTTCGTAATATGCTTTGATATAAAAGTTATCTCTATCAATAGCAAAATTTCCTCCAAATATAGCTGCTCTCCAACCTTGATAATTTATATATTCGGGTGTTACAAGTGAATTGCTACTATACAAACTTTCAGTAACTTGGACTTCAAATTCTGCGTTGGGAGTAAGACGATCCATAGCGAATATAATAACAACATTATCCTCTCTCTCTCTGGTAACGCCACTTCTTAACCGTTCAAAAAAACTCATTTGCTCTAATTTTTCATGTTGTCTTTGCTCTTCATCTGTTGGAACTATATTATGTGCAGATGATACTATCCCAGCATAAAAAGAATAATAACTGTCTGCTCTATCAACTACTTTGGAAAAATCTTCTCTGGGCACAATGTATGCTTGTAGCCTCGGAATAGTAGGTGGTGCATTTACAGCAAATGAATCATGTATTACTATACTGTTGTCGTGTACTGCATATTCAACATTAAAATAATCTATGCTTGTTCTTTGAAAATCATCAGCAAATGTAAAAAATCCATCTAAATAACATTCATTAACATTGTTGACTGTCTCACAGTTATAATTTTGAATCAATGTGGATGTGAGTGAAAATCCATTAAAATGAAATGCCGGATATGTTAATCTATGACTTCCTCTATTATTAAAGCTGACATATTGTGAGGTATTATCTTCATTTCTCATTTGCTCTACTATAGCCGCCACAACTAATCGTATATCACCAGAAACTTCTTCATGATGTATTATTTGTGTGTCAAAAGTTTCTATTTGAAATGGTGGTTCTGTATATTGTGCTCTTTGTTGTTGGACTCTGTCTTGTACCGCACATCCACAAATAAAAAACACAAGTAAGTAAATAGAAATTATTTTAAAATAACGCATCATTATCTTCCTTTAAGTGGTATAATGGTGAAAAATTAAAATTTTATATATACGCATTTTTGTATTAATGATGTATAGGGTTAAAATGTTCCACTGAATAACCACGGCTTACAGGTGCAGTATTTGAAAGTGAATTATTTTCAACCTCAGGAACCATGTCATACACATCCATAGCAATACCAGTAGCATCGCCAACACCATCTGGCAATGATCCTGTAAGTAATCCTCTCCCAGCACCAGTAAGTGTTGAATTAATATATTCAGTTTCATATCCTGCCATTTGATTTCCAAGCTCACCTGCTGCTCCAGTAGTTGCACCAATTAATACTGGAGCCCAAAGGGGTGCGCCAGCAGTTTTGTAAGTAACTAATCCACCAACAACCCAACCTCCAACAGTTCTAATTCCGTTACCAATATTGATTAAAGTATAATGTCCTTCAGCAATACGCAAATCTCTTTGAGCTTGTTCTTGATCACGCATCATCTGTTCAAATTCACGTTGCCTTGCTTCATTTTCCTGCATTGTTTGCATATCTCCAAAATCATATTTTTCATTCCACTCATTTACACTTCTAATAATTTCTTCAATTTCTTCTGGTGGAAAATCACTTAATGCATCTCTTAGTTCTGATTCACTAATACCATTCCCACCGTTTCCTCCACCACCTCCACCACCTCCTCCTCCACAAGCCAAGACCTGTGTAGGAATAGCAAGAGCAACTACCAAAAAAATAATTGTAACCCATTGAAATAAGGTTTTGTTAAACATAATTCACCCTCCTTAGAAATAGCAAAAAGGTTGTCCTCAGCACTTATGAAGTTTTGATTTAAACTTTAAACAAAATATTTTAAAAAACAAGTCGTCTTGACTGTCAACTTTCAAAAAAATTGTAAACTTCTTGTAGACTCAGCAGCAGTGAGCTGCTTCTCAAGGAAGGCTTGATTGATAACTACCGGGATTATATGCGGATTCAGGGCAAGGTTTTTTGTGCAAAAGGATGGAAAGCGGATAGTCAAGTGTGTGAATTAAATCGGAAAAAGAGGCGAAAGTATGCCAGGGTGTTGGAATGCTGACATTTACCGCCCCCCGCACAACTCGTCCAGGTCTTTTCTGGATTTGACCCCGGTCTTTATGTATATTCTTTTCATGTACGTCTTCACTGTTGATTCCGAGATACCCATCTCCTGGGCGGCATCCCTGTAAAGCCTGCCATTGACCAGTACTTTCTCCAGAACCTCTTTTTCCCGCTGGGAAAGCATGCCCGTGACCTTTGCCGGAAGCTGAACCTCTTTCCTTGTCTCTAACTCAGGAATTTCCTCGGCCGTTTCAGTTGATTCCGGCGTGTAGAGGGGATCCTGAAATACCTGTACTGAGCTGGTTTCATGCTCCTGGGCAGATTTTTTCCTTCTGATCACCATAAGCAGGACAATGCTAAGAGCCAGGGCCACATTGCCCATGACCGCCACCATGGTGACCATTTCCAGGTGGGTCATGCTGACCATTACTCCGGCAGCTATTCCCAGACATAACGTTGCAGAGTTGATGCCTATTCCTCTGGCAGGATCGCAGTGGCTGATGGCCAGGGCCAAAACAAAGAAATCCGCAAAACCCATGGATGCCTGCATGGAGAATATACCTGAGGTGAAAAACAAAGGATTAAGATCATACAGGGCGGGCTGGGAAAGGATGGCCAGGGCCACGGCGATATAGATAAGACTGTTTAGCTCCCTGGAAAAAAAATACCAGGCCAGAAAGATCGCAGCCATATAAAAAAAGATTTCCATGCCCGGCAGGGGATCCCCCGCAAAATACCCGGGAGCCAGAAATCCGTACATGAGCCCGGCCAGGGTATACAGGACAAAGATCAGGGGCTGATGCAACAATATCTTTTTCAGGGGGGCATCCAGGATGATGGTAGGTCTGCCCAGGGAAAGCCCCAGGCAGATGGCTGTCAGCACATAGGCCCAGTATCCAGCAGGGGCTATGGTGACTCCTATGGTCAGCAGATTGCCAAGTATCAGACCCAGGAAGATGTGTTTCAGAAAATTGGGCTCTGCCTTAAGCAGAACCCCCATCCTTATCATGACCGGGGCTGCAGCAGGCCCGCAAAGAAAGAGCAGGACGTGCGCATATTCCGGATGGAAGGGAAAGGCAAGAGTTGTGATCCCAGCCAGAATCACCCCGGCATCAGCCAGAAATCTCAGTCTTTTTCTTAAAAAAAAGGACAGAAGGTAAAGTGCAGCTATGTGAGGGAAGAGAAAATAAAGAATCAGCGGTCTTCCCCCTTCTTCCGTCAGGAGGATTCCGTCCATGGGGAAGGCCAGGAGCCAGAAAATGAATCCGGCAAACATAATAAAGGCTGGAATATTCATGGGGTCATGTCCTGTCTGTTGTTTTAATATTAGTCAGAAAAAAAATCAAAGTCTACATGAAAGACTACAAAAAAAGCCAGGGTTGACATGCAGGACGACTTTACGGGGTGAACTGGTTAGCATAGTCGTACAACTATAGAAAAAGGGATTGTTCGAAAAAAATGGAAATCTCTTTCTGGCGACAGAGATCCTTATATCTCGGCATCGAAAATATCGGGCATCACCTGGCATGATTTGGATTTCCATGCTGCTTCGGCCCTTCGACTGCCAGAGCAAGGGCAGGGTATTTAGAGTTATTTATTTTTGTGTTTACTAATTTTTCAGACTTACGCCCACAACAGAAAGGAGGTGTATCTTGAAACCGGAAGTCAGTTTTTTAAACCAGTCGAGGTGCTTTCTTGCGGCCCTGACTGCGATTTTTGTGTTTTTTTGTCTGTCCTCGCCTGCGGCAGGCTCCGAGGATCCGTCCTCAGATAACCATGGACTGATGCTGGCAGGTCTTTCAGAGCTGGAGGGAACACACGGCCACGGACCATCCAGCCTGGATGACCTGGAGGGAGATCATGGTCACGGCCCATCCGGGCTTGATGCCCTGGAGGGCACACACGGCCACGATGAGATGGCTGTCCAGGATGACGGTGTAATCTGCCCGGAAGACTCGGTCTGCCTGGAAGCTGAAACCCAGCTCCCCCTGAGGCTGCTGCCGCGTCCTTTTTCCCATGTATACAGTGAACCTGCAGCGGATTCGGATAATATTGTCATTGCCAATATTCCGGCCTTTCATCCTTTGTTTGTATTTGAACGAAGAGACATCGACATGAGTGATCCGGCCAGTCCCGGCGGCTGGTACCGGGTGGGGCAGTCCAGAGATGATCACCAGGGATGGATGCAGGCCGCAGACGTTATGGAATGGCGTCAGGCCCTGCTGGTTTCCTATACCCACCCGGGAGGACAGATTGAGGGGCGAAATCCTGTGCTCATGTTCCGGGACCTGGACAGTCTGAAAGAACTTGTTGACGATTTCGGGCGTCAGGACAGGGCCCGCGAGATCTACCAGGGCATTGAGACGGGCGATGTGCCCGGGGAAATAGTGAGCATGGAGCCCCAGCGTTTCGTGGATATCACCAAGCAGTTCTACATCCTGCCCATCCTGGACTGGGAAGAGACCAGCATCATGGGCGATGACGTGCGCCTTCTGCAGTTGGCAGCAGCCGTGCCCGAGCAGCGCGGGGCCGACACCCTGGATGACGAGGAATACAGCTCCCAGGCACGGATTCAGCGCGGTGATCAGGCCGGGGCCGCCATGGAGGATCTGAATGTAGACATAGTCTTTACCATTGACACCACCCGGAGCATGCAGCCCTTTATCGATATGACCAGGGAAGCTGTGGTGAAAATGGTCCAGGACTTTACAGATGATACAGCAGCACGTTTCCGTTTCGGGCTGGTGGGTTTCAGGGACTGCATCGACACCGTCCCCTGGCTGGAATACGATGTGCTAAACTTCACTCCGGAACTGGTGGACGGTGATAGGCTCATCCACCTGCTGGAACATGAGCTTGAAGAGACCGAAGTAGGCAGTGGGGACTATGCAGAGGAAGGCTTCGCCGGCGTGGACGAGGCCCTGCGCTCCGACTGGAGGGATAATTCTCTTCGTTTCATGGTTTTCATCACCGACGCCAGCTCCAACCCCAAAGGTGACCCACAGAACACCACCGGCAAGGATGAGCATGACCTGCGCCGGGAAGCAGACGATGCCCAGGTACATATTCTGGCCATTCACCTTCTGGACCCCAGGGCAACGGAGGATCATCCCATAGCCACCCCGCAGTATATGAAGCTCTCCCAGGTAAGGGGCAGCAGCGAATCGGCCTACACCTCCGTGGATGCTTTTGAGCAGGAAGAATATCAGGCACTGGTGGATGATATAGTCATGGAGATTAACGATCTGCTGCAAAAGGCGCTGGGCACAGACGATGATGCCGCAGCTGCCACAGCCCAGGTCCAGGACGAACCCCAGGAGGTGGGCCAGGGACAGGAGGCTGTGGGCAAGCTCTGGGAAGCGGCCCTAGTGGAGTACATCGGACAGTCCGCAAGCCCTCCCAAGGATATTGTGGCCTGGGCCATGGACCGGGATCTGGTCTACACTGCGGACCGTTCCCTGGAGGTGCGGGTGCTTGTGAACAGGGATCAGCTGAGCTCCCTGGCCCAGGCCCTGGACAATGTCATTCAGGCCCTCATGCGCGCAGAAGTGACCCAGATGCAGTTTTTCGAGGCCCTGCAGAGCGTTTCCAGTCAGACCATGCAGAGTCCTGAGGATATATCCGGTGCCGGCAGGCTGGCTGATACCGGCCTGCTGCCGTCCTTTATCCAGGCCCTGCCGTATAAAAGCGATATCCTGTCTTTAAATGACGAGATGTTCGCCAGCATGACCGCTGAGCAGAGATCCCAGCTGGAGTGGAATATCCTGGCCAAGCTGGAGCAGTACAGGGCCATTAATGAGCAGGTGGATGTATGGTTCAGGCTTAATGAAACCGATCCGGACCGGGAAATGGTTTATCCCCTGCATCTGGATTATCTGCCATGATCAGGGACGTATGCGTGTATGTAAGTGTGGGTGTATGGAAGTGTAAGAAAGAAGAAGAGGACGGACGGCATGGGGCAAAGCGCATGGGGCATGGAGCATAGGGCACTGGGCATGGGGCATAGGGCCCCGGTGAAACCCATGTCTACGACAGGGAGCCCTTTGGGCTGTTTCACGGGGCAGGCATGGGGAAGAATTTATGGGAGTGATAACCGGGGACTTTGTCAGTGATACATCTGGATAACCTGTATAAGCGGCGGGAGCAGGCCGGCAGCGTATTTGAGCTGTTTGTGCCGGAGCTGAAAATCGCCCCGGGGCGGATGGTGGCTCTGGTGGGAGACAGCGGCTGCGGCAAGAGTACGCTTCTGGACATGCTGGCCCTGGTCATGCAGCCCACCCGGGTAGGGAGGTTCATCCTCAATCCCGGCCGGGAGCAGGATGCTGCCATTGATGTGCAGTCCCTGTGGGAAAACGGTCTGGAGTCCCACCTGGCCCGGCTCCGACGCAACTTCATGGGCTATATTCTGCAGACAGGCGGTCTGCTGTCCTTTTTAAGCGTTATGGACAACGTGTGCCTGCCGGCCAGAATAAAGGGCAGCAAGGATTATCTGACGCAGGTGACAGCTCTGGCTGCAAGACTGGGCATTGAGCACTGCCTGAAACGCAAACCGGATTACCTGTCCATAGGCCAGCGCCAGCGTGCGGCCATCTTGCGGGCCATGGCCCACGGTCCGGCTCTGGTCCTGGCTGACGAGCCCACAGCAGCAGTGGACAAGGCCAGGGCCAGGATCATCATGCAGGATCTGCAAAGCGTCACCCGGGAGTCGGGCACGGCTGTGGTGGTGGTCACCCACGATACCGAACTGGTGACGGATGCGGACGTCACTTACAGCTTTGTCCTGGGCCAGAGCAGTGAAGGCCTGGTCCGGGCTGAGTGCAGGCGGAGCAAATGATGTCGTCTGACAAAAATTACCCTCTCAAGGTCGTACCACGGCTGGCCGCATCCAGCCTGGTGCACGACCGTATTCTGACCCTGTGCCTGATTATAGCCCTGGCCGCGGTCATTGCACCGCTGCTTATTCTTCTGGGGCTAAAGCACGGCACCATTGAAACCCTGCGGGACAGACTGGTGGAAGACCCTGTGTACCGGGAAGTCCGGCCGGCCCAGATATATGAGTTTTCCCCGGAATGGTTTGAGCAGGTGGGCAGCTGGCCCGGGGTGGAGTTCATCGTTCCCTCGGTGCTGCCCCTGTCTTCCATAGTGCATGTGGAACATCCACACACCGGCAGGCTGGAAATGTTTGATCTTATATCCAGCGGTCCGGGAGATCCTCTGCTCCTGGAAAACGGTGCCCCGGCACCAGAAGACGGGCAGTGCGTGATTACCCATGAGGCCGCCCGGGTTCTCGGTCTTGAGCAGGGAGATGTCCTGGAGGCCAGGGTCACCCGGAGCCGGGGAGGCCGCAGGGAGATGGCGGCAACGGGCCTGGAGGTGGCTGGAGTATTGCCTCCCAGGGCCGGATCCCTGCCCCGGATTTATGCTCCATTATCCTTTGTAGTGGATATCGAAGCCTATAAAGAGGGTTACGGTGTACCAACGAGGGGTTGGGAAGGTGATACTCCAGAGCCTTACCTCAGCTATGACGGGGTGCTGCTATTGATGCCTGATCCCATGGACCCCATTGAGCGCACCGGGCTGATTATAAACACCGGTTTCGCCGGCATAAACAAGGCTGAACATTCTCAAGTAACAGAAAAAACCGCTGTGCCACTGCCTGAGGAATGGACTGCTTACAGCCTGAGCACTCCAGGCAGTCCGGCCACCATGTCCTGGATCCGGGCTCTGCGCCAAAAGCTGCGGGGCAAGGAACATATCCTGCTGCCCTATGTCAGCGGAGTTGTGCTCCAGGATGCTGCAGGCAGGGAAATATCTCCGGCAGGGCTGTCCATAAGCCGCAGGGAGGCTCTTCTGCTGGGAGTGGATTATCCTCCCTGGGGAGGTTTTACCGGCAGTGCAGCACCGGCGGACAGACTGACCCGGGTTCTTTTGCCTGAAGATTTTGATTCCGGGCTGGAGATGGTTTTTCATGGAGTGCTGCAGCTGGATATAGAGCTTCAAAAGGCTGGAACCACAGATCTTCAAAGGCTCCTGGTCCCGGCGGAGCTCATGGGTGTGCTTAGAACAGCCAGCCAGCGCGGAGTGAAGCTGGAATCCGAGTCAGGGGAGTTTGCCATGGTCAGGGGCGGCTTCAGGGGTTTTCGCCTGTATACCGAAAGTATTGACGATGTTCCCGGCGTGTACAGGAAGCTGCAGGAAGAGGACATGGAGGTTCTGGCCCAGGTGGAAACCATTCAGCGCATTCAGGTGCTGGATGCCGGTCTTACCAGGCTTTATTCCCTGTTGGCCCTGCTGGGAATAAGCGGTGGAACAGCGGTTTTGCTTTCCAGCCTTTATGCTGCGGTGGAACGGCTGCGCAGGGACCTGGGGGTACTGCGCTTAGTGGGCCTGGGACGCAGGCATGTGTTTTTTCTGCCCATGGTCCAGGGACTGATGATAGCTGCTGCCGGGCTGATGCTTGGTTTTGCCTGCTACTACACCCTGGCGGCAATGATCAATCATACCTTTGCCTCGGAGCTGGCCCCGGGGGAGAGGTTCTGCTCCCTGCCCCTGAGTTATAAGGGCGGAATAGTTTTTCTGACCACCTGCCTGGCCCTGGCCGGCTCGCTGGTGGCTGCCTGGAGGGCAACGCGCATAGATCCGGCCGAAGTAATCCGGGATAACTGATGCAGATAAGCGTCTCACCCGGGCACGCCGGGAATCAAATCTGTGAGTAAATGGATATGAATAAGGAAGTGTTCATTACATAACGAACCACCCCTGCCCCTCCTTAACCAAGGAGGGGAGTAGATCGTGCTTTACGTACAAAATGAAACACCTGTGTGACAGCGGTATGCTGAAAGCATAAAAAAATGAAATTATAGTTACTTGTAAGGATACAACCGTGGATGTTCAATACCCGCAAATAATCACATGCCTTCGCTGTTGGACAAAAAGACTAAGGGCAATGCACTTTTGCCTGTTTGTGTCTGTTTTTTTCATCCTGCTTTTATTCCGGGCCGAGGCCGGCATGGCCGCACCCCCGGCCGGACCGGACAACCCCAGACCGGATGAGGCGGATATAGTCCTGCCCATGCCCGGCGATTCTGTAATGGTTTTTCGCAAGGTTCAGGTGCCTGGTCAGGGCTACTGGGGGGATGAGGAGCAGATCATCCAGATGGGCGATGCATCCGGCGGGATTTTCGAAGGCCTGCAGCGCACCCAGATCAGCGGATCATTTCCTGCTGATGATGGCCGGGGACAGGCAATTTATCTGGCCAAATATGAATTGACCAGGGGGCAGTTTGCTTCGGTCATGGGCCTGGATACCTTGATTGAGGCCAGTGCCGATCCGGATGCGTCCCAGCTGGCTGAACTGGAAGGCCGCGCCCTGCAGGAGGCCATGATGGTGCCGCTGTCTTTTGTCAGCTACCAGGATATCCAGGAGTTTATCCGCAGCTACAACCAGTGGCTTTTTGATGCAGAGCACCCCGAGCGCCTGGAAAATATACCGGAGATAGACGGTATACCAGGATTTATCCGGCTTCCCTCCGAGGAGGAGTGGGAGTTCACTGTGCGCGGGGGGCTGCCGGCCATTGAGGACGGTACCTTCAATGATCGCCTGCCTTTCGCCATGCAGAGGATCAATGAGTATGCCTGGCATCTGGGCAATGCCAGCCACAGGGTGCGGCCCATAGGCCTGCGCCAGCCATGCCGCCTGGGTTTTTTTGACATGCTGGGCAATGTCCAGGAAATGACCGCCGGTTTCTTCAGGCCCGAGGTGTGGCAGGGCAAGCCCGGCGGGGTGAGCGTTCGCGGCGGCAGCGTGTCCACGCCGGTGTCGGATATGCGCTCCTCCCTGCGTCAGGAGCTGGATGTCTACGCCTGGAACCAGGACCAGGAGCGGGTTCAGGAAAGGCGTTCCTTTAACACCGGGGCGCGCCTGGCCATTGGTTCCAATGTGGTGGTCAATACCAGGGTCAGAGCGGCCATGGAAGACGAATACCAGGAATACAAGGACATGGTGCGCAAGGCCATGCCCGTTGGCCGGACCATGGACAACCTGGTGGCCCAGGCCGCGGGGCAGCTGGGGGACGTGGAGCCCATCCTGGGCAGGCTCATGGAGGAGCACCCCCATTTGAGCGATGATCTGCATACAGTGCAGGAGTTCATGGACCAGGCCAGGCAGCGCCTGGACATGGCCCAGCGGGAAAGTGCACGCAGCCTGGCCCAGGATGCGGCCCGCAACGGGGTTAATCTGAGTGTCTACATTTCCCGCCTGGTAAGCCTGGAAAACAGCCTTGAGGCCGCCAGGCGGCTGGCGGAAATGTCCAGCAGATACCTGGAGCAGGTCAGTGCTGTGGAGCAGAGGATAAAAGAACTGAGTTCAGCCCAAAAAGAGCAGTTTCAGGCTTATACGGACAAGGTGGGCGAGCTTGGGGACTACGAACAGGACTACATAGACCAGGCCCTGGAAAGCATGCGCGAGCAGGAACCTCTGCCCCGGGAGAAGGCCGTGCTGCAGCTTTTGACCACTCATGTCGAGGATTTCAGCCAGCACCGCCGTGCAGACAGAGAAGGCTGGTTTAAAGAGTATGAAGAGGTCTTTAAGGAATTTGATCAATAATTTTTACTTCAGGGATTTTACCAAAGGAGGAAAGCATGAAAGGGTCCAGGGCGATTATATTGCTGGTTTTTATGGCCGTGATTCTGTCCGGATGTATAACCGGTTCTGATCAAAGGCGGACCAAGGCCGAGGGTACAGCCGTGGGTGCTGCAGCCGGAGGTCTGGCCGGATATCTAATCGGAGACGGCAGGGGGGCATTGATCGGGGCCGCGGCCGGAGCAGGCCTGGGGTATCTTGTGGGCCGGGAGGTGGCCAAGCGTAAGGCTGAGTACGCCACTCAGGAAGAGTTTCTGGAGGCTGAAGCCGCCCGGACAGCGGAATACAATGAAACCATGCGCGAGTACAACGATAGAAGCAGGCAGGAACTGGCGGCCCTGGAAGAAGAGGTGGAATCCCTGCGACAGGCCTATGAAGAAGGTGCAGAGGAGAAAGACACTCTGCTGGCCAGACAGGCAGAGGTTCAAAAACGTATCCAGGAAAATGAAGAACTCGAAGAAGAACTGAAAAGCGAGCTGGCCATCCAGACGGCCATCATAGAAGAGGAAAGGCAGAGCCTGCCCGAGGATGACCCCCGCATTGCCGCCCTGGAAAAGGAAGTGCAGGAACTGCAGGCCAATATCGCCGCCCTTGGCGAGGGCAGCGCCCAGCTGGCCAGCATAGATGAGAGGCTGTCCATATGAGATACTTATACTTACCGGTTTTAATCTGCGTTTTGCTTTTTGCCGGGTGCGGCGCTTCCCAGGATCCGCGCGAGGGAGGATTTTTCGGAGGCATAAGCGGCCTGGGCTCGGGGGCTTATGAAGAAAGGGTGGAGGAGCGCGAACAAAGGCTCAGTCGTTTACAGCAGATACAAAAGGATTTGGATGCTGAAAGCCGGGAAATCGACGCCCAGAAGACCGATTTGCGCGAACAGATTGAGCTTGAAAGGGCACACCTGGAGGAGATGCAAAATTCCACCGCCCGCCTGGAACAGGAGGTGTCCCGGATGAGTGCCGGCGATGCTGCAGGGGAAAAAAAGGTCAATGAACTCAGATCCAGGCTGAATGACCTGCAAAGTGGCCTGCAAAAACAGGAGCAGGAGCTAAGCGCCCTGGATCAGTTGGAAGGCACACATGGCCACGGCGATGCCGGGGAAGAGGTGGACCTGCGCCGCAGGCAGCTGGAAGAGCAGAGGCGCTACCTGCAGGAGGAATACGAGCTTTTGCTGGAGCTGGCCTTGGAACTAAGCGGTTAGGTTGCAAGGAGGCGACAGGTCAAATGATCCTGTTGTCCGTCTGCTCCTGGGTGGGCTTTATCAAATGTTCAGCAATAGTCTGGTAAATTTATAGGCTTTTTCCTCGACCCTGCGCGGAAAAAGAGGCCTCTTCGGGGCAACATCCGAAATAAGGAAGGGATCGGTTACAACCACCCTCCGGCCTTAAGAAGTATGGGAGTAAGGGCGTATGGGGGTATGGGAGTCAAAATATCTTTACACCCGCACATGGATACCCATCTACAGCCATACTTTCTTCTTAAAGTAGGGGAGAGACAATGAAGGGATCGGTTACAACCACCCCCGGCCCCTCCTTGGCTAAGGAGGGGAGTTTACGCCGTGCTCGTAATCTAATCCAGAGGGGCAGGATGTCAGAAAAAGTTATCAACATGTTTGTTGGAAGTTTGTGTTAACTGCCTGGAAACTGGAAGTGCTTATATGAAAAAACATCTACCCTGGCTTTTTCTGCTGCTGTTTTTTTTTCCGGCAGATCTTGCTGCGAAGCCTTTGCTGGAGGAAATACGCCAGGTTTTGCGTCAGCACCTGCCGGACCCGCCGGATGAGGCTTTGCTGCAGAGTCTGAGCAAAGACACTCTGCAGGATGATCTCCAGTCTCTGGATGCCTACGCCAGGTATTTTGCAAAAGGCGAGTCAGTACATCAGACTGCCCTGGAAGCGCAATATACAGGCATAGGGGCCGAGATTTTTTCCAGGGACGAAGAGATCCTGGTTTCACCCTATCAGGATGGTCCTCTGGCCAGAGCAGGAGTGACAGAGAGATCGGTACTTCTTGAAGTTAACGGAATCAGGGTAGCCGGAGAAGAGCTTGAAAAAGCAGCAGCCATGCTTCAGGGGCCTCCGGGAAAGATGGTTGACCTGAAGCTCAGGCCTTTATCCGGGGAGGACATGGTAGAGCTCCGGGTGAAAAGAGAGGCTGTCCGGCCTCTGCATGTGGAGCTTTTGCAGCCCCAGGATCAGGCCGTGCTGAGAATCCGGGATTTTGCAGCCGGGAGAACCAGGGCCTCTCTCAGGGTGAGTATCGATTATCTGGGGGCAGGCAGCAGCCCGGTTTTTATTGACCTGCGCGAATCCACGGGAGGAGACCTTTTCGAGGCCCTGGACTGCGCCGCTTTGTTTATTGAGCCCGGCAAGTCCCTGGGGGGCCTTTGGACGAAAAAATCCGGCAAGACACTGGTCAACTCGCCTCCCGGGGAGAAGCTCTCAGGGCGGATAGTTGTTTTTACAGGGCCGGATACAGCCAGCGCGGCAGAGGCTTTCGCCGCAGCACTTAAATTTCACGGCAAAGCACTCCTGGCAGGAGAGCCGTCCTATGGCAAGTGCAGCACCCAGACCCGGATTTCTCTGTCCGATGGTTCAGTTCTGCAGATGACCAACGGATATGTCCTGGGCCCTGAAGAAACCCCCTGTTCTCCTGAGGGACTGCAGCCGGACATTAAAGTAGCCGGCAGCAGGCTTTACGACACAGCTTATCTGGTCCGGGAGGGTCTGGCCGCTTTAGAAGCCCAGGACGCCCTGCCGGAAACCAGGCAGCAGTATACACTGCAACAGCTGGCTGAAGAAGACCTGCTCACGGTGCGGGCGCTGCGGGCCTGGGACAGGCTGCCGTCGGGTTATGTAAGTCTGGTGCTGAATCTTGTTGAGCACGATATGGACCTTCTGGGGGCCAACCAGGTTCAGGTACGGATCTGGTCAGATAAAGCCCGGAATTCGGATGATCCGGACCTGGCCCGGCATGCAGGAGAACTCGAGTCCCTGGCGGAATATATGGAAAAAAGTTCCTGGAGGTAAACCCGGTTGGGTATGCTTACCCTGTTTAAGGAGTGAACAGTGTGAATAATGATTTATGCCTGAAATTTTTTTTGCAGCACTTGATCTGTATAGGATTGATAGTCTTTTTAGCGCTGCTTTCGCCTTGCCGGGCAATGAGTGCGGTGGACCCTGTTCTTTACACCGACAAAGAACTCTGGGCCATCGGCAACCTCTGGAAACAGACTGAAGTGGCCTGGGATGCCGAGATGCAGGCCTACCGGGATAACCTTGCACAGATTGAAAATTCACCCATGTCCGAGACCCGGAAGAAGTATTTTATGCAGCGCGAAGTCAGCCGGCACAGAGCAGTGTCTCAGGAGCTTGGTCGCAAGAGGCATCAGGTGCATCAGGCAGTGTTAAACGAATCCAGTGCCAGGGCCGGTAATTCCCGGAGCATTCTTCGACAGCGCATAGACGCCTCCCTGGGAACAAGTATAGACGACCGGGCCCATCGCGGACTGATGGGGGATCTGGATGCAGCAGGAGGAGCCGTTGCAGTGGATAATGTGGAATCCGTTCTGCAGGATATGGGGCTGGACCATTTAACGGTTACCGACAGTCCGGCAACATTAGAAGTCGGTGCTCCGACTCCCTGGGGGGACGACCCTTTTGATCTTACAGTGCATAAACAAGGCCTGCCGGCCCAGGTAGGCAGCGAATACCACCGGATCCAGATTGAAAACCATGCCCGGAACCATGAAGTTTTTGTCTCCGCCTCCATGCGTGATCCGGTTACCGGCAAAACCCGGGCCGGGGCAGGATACGTTGAGGTCCAGGATCACCTGAAAAAGGCTTCCGGAGGACTTAATTCCAGTTCAGGAGATCTGGCAGGAAACCCTGAACTCATGCAGCCCATGGCTAAAAGTGTGGATAAAACCTTGAGAGTCAGTGAACTGCCTGATGAAGAACTGGGTTCAATCTTAGAACGTCACGGTATACGAGAGAGTCCGCAAGAGTTTCGCAGGAAACTGAACAATATAAAGGAAGCCCGTACCGTGGTCAGTGATCCCTCTGAGGCCGGACGTATGCGTCAGGCTGCAGCAGAAATTTTTGACTCTGCTGAATCCAGAACACTGCAGCGGGCCAATCAGGAACTCAGGGCCAGGGAAGATGCCCTGCGCCGTATAGATGAAAACATGCGCCGACTCGATAACGTAAGTGACACAGAGGCCACAAGGCTCAGAAAGGAAAGGCTGCAGCAATCCTACCAGCAGCGACAGAGTGCACTGCGTCAGGAAATAACAGATTCCAGGGCCAGAATGCAGGCCACTGCCGCTGCCAACGGCAGAAAACCGGTAATTGAACTGACAGGCCCGGAGACCCCGGCCGGGCCCACAAGGATGCAGCAGCTGGGCAGTGGGGCACGCAGAGCAGCCCAGGTTTACGGTACTGTTACTGATTTTACGGATATAGGTCATCTGGGACAGACCCTGGAAGACTATATGGAGGGGGATGCCAGCCTTTTTGATGTGGCCCGTCAGGGCCTGAGGGTACCGCCCTTGTCTGCTACCCCTGTGGGCATGGTCGCAGGTGGAGCGGAAACCATAGTTGGAACAAGCAAGAGAATGGGACAGAGCATAGTGGATGCCAGGGACGCCCACCTGACAATCAGGCAGGCCAATGAGAACAATCTGGCTGCCTACCTGACCCAGTGGGAAATCCGTTTCAGGAGGGCGGGCATGGACCCGGGAGAGGCCAGGGCATACGTAGCTGCTTCGGTAGAGGCGGGAAACCTGGACGTCCTGGAAGCCAGGGCCGAGGCCCTGCGTGCCGCCGGTGCAGAGATAGAATCGCCGGAACTGGTGATAGAGGACGGGATAGGACCTGACGGCGGCAAGCTGTACATGCTCTATAACCTCGGGGATGTAGTGTACGGGATGGGGGAGTCTGTCTACAGCGGAGCTGCTTATACCATCAGAGCCCCCGGGCGGATCGTGGAATCCTGGGCAGAAGGGGAACTGGCCGAGGCGGTCCTGGAATACGACAGCCGCACCGCTGAAGCGGATATGCGCGTACAGATGTTCAGAGCTCTGCGTAATGCCGGCATTGAAAGAGATAAGGCCCTGCAGGCGGTTAATGAAGGCGGCAGCTTCATGAGAAGTGTTTTTCAGGAGGCCAGAGAGCTGCAGGAGCAGGCCCGGCTGGAGCAGGAGAGGCTGGAAGCTGAAATCCTTGATCTGGAGCAGCGCATAAACCGAATCCTTTCGGAAATCAACAGGCTGCGCTGGATGGATATTACCGTGCACACCACACCTCCATCCCCCATGAACATTCCTTATGATCCGGATGCAGATGAGGATATGGTTTTTGAGGTGGAAATAAGCCTGGGGGGAGGTTTTCAGAACACAGTCAATCGCATCCGGCATGGAATCCGTGACGCCGCAGGGCAGGACCCTGATGTCAGCGTGACTTATGAGATATCCCTTCCCGGCGCCCAGGAGACGGAGCCGGGCCAGTGGCTGGCTGAGATCCCTGCAGTACCCGAGGCGTACCCTTTTTTAGTGGATATTGAGGTGAATATATCCGGTCTGGACGGACACTTTTCCTTCATGCAGCGCACGGTTCGGCGTCAGACGGGAGACGTCCTGCTTCTTCTGGCAGCAGAGGAAAAAATCGAGTTCCAAGAAAGCCAGTACAGTTTCACCGATGGGGACTATGAGCCAGTGCATGCTGTTGTCTCGAATCTGAACCCGGACAGCACTTACTATTATTACTGGACCTTTATGGAGCAGGACGGCATCACCGAGATCCCCGCCTGGAAGCTGCACGCCATCCTCGAGGACAGCGAAGAGCCCCAGAGTTTTACGGCTACTGTCAGCCTTGCAGACATAAGGACAGGTCTTCTTCTGGATGAAGACCAGGCCATGGTGCATGTGCATCCCGTGGAAATTCTAGAAGAAACCATCACTATGGATCTGTTTGAGAACCGTACCTACTGGACCACTGCAACACCTTTTGCCAACGATCCCACGGTCAGGTTTCCAGAAGCCACAATTATAGCCACCCCCGGGATTTCAGGAATACAGGAAGAGATATCCGAATACAGTTCCGACTGGGAGAGGCTGCAGGAAATGCTTCACCCCAAGGAGTCTGTGGAGGATATTATGAAGCAGCACATGCAGGCGGAACTGGAAAAAATGGGTATGGAACTGAGTGAAGCACAAATGGCTCAGGCTCTGCAAATGGCCGGCGGTCTTACAGGTCTTGCAGGAGAGCAGGGGATTGAGCCGCCGGACCTTCTGGGCAGCGGATATGTTTATCCAGGAGAGCCGGTAGAGCTGGACCTTACAGTTTCCGTGCCCATGCCCCCGCGGTTCAGGGTTATGTTTCCTTCTCCGCAAGGAGCAGCGTCCCTGGATGCCGAGGTGCGTGTCAAACACTGGATGCTTTCCACAGGGTTTATGTACAGCCCCAGGGTAAGGGGCAACAATGCCGCAACCTCTATTTCCTGGGTTCCGGAACCTGATGAGCACACCGAATCCTTTTCACTGGAGCTTATTACCAATTACAGCATTGATTTTTTCAAGGCCGGGACAGATGAACCCTTGGTGGAGGACGGTATACCCTTGAGATATGACCCCATGACCACATATTTTACCCTGGGATTTTTCTTTTTGCCGTTAAAAGAACCCCCCGGGACGCTGGAGACTGATTAGCAAAATGGTTCAGGCCCGGACTTTCCGCAATCCAAGAGAAGTCTGTACCCCGGGCTGATAAGAGCAGGCAGTGCAGGCAACGCCAGCATTTCCAGGCTCCAACCTTTTTGGGGAAGTAGTTCATCATGCACGATTATTTATTGTTTTACAACAAGATATGGCCGGGCAAGAGTAATGTAGTGCTCTTGGTGCTTGTATTCTCCTGCCTTGTCTTCCCGCAGAAAATCCACGGGGACTGGAATGATCCGTTGCAGGGTCTGCCACAGGTGATGGAGTTCGGGGCTTATCTGCCTGACCCGGATGAAGAGCAGGAAGCGGTGGTCACCCAAATCTGGGTCAGAACAAGTGCTTCAGGACATCTGCAGCTTCTGGATTCGGCAAAAAGACCGGTGGCAGGTGATGAGTCCAGTTCCCCGGTTGTCTTTTTCCAGGTTTTTCAGGACCCGGATCACGCTGAGGACCAGGCCTTTTTCGTCCAGTTTGTACCCCAGGGGAACAAACTGGGAACCCGGAGGCTGATCAGGGTTCACCCGGGAGAAAACATTTATATTTCTCTGGACCGGGGCCTGGCTGATCAGAGCTGGACCCTGAACAGGGTGCGAATGCAGGACTTTGGTCTTCAGGCTCAGGAACTTGAGTCAGTTGTATCCGTGGATTCTGTTTTTGATGAAGAAGCCCTTACGCAGGAACTGGAAGAACTTCTTCGAGTCTCGACTGTTCACCCGGGCGAAGATCCTGCGGGCAAAGTACATGAACAGCTGGGCCAGACTGAAGATTCCGCTGCTGCCGGGATGTTCAGTAAGGGTATGGATTTCATGGGCCGGGGAGAATATTCCCGTGCACTGGAGTATTTTGAACAAAGCCAGGAAATGGAGCCCACTCCTGAACTGGCAGACAGAATCAGGCGGCTTCGCTCTTATATCGAGCTGCAGCAGTAAATGCAGGCGTGTTTTTTTGAGAAAAGCGTAATGAATACTGCAGAGGTATCTGCTTTGAAGTTATCTGGGTGCAAGTAAGATGTGACTGCAAAAAGTCATTTTTGCAGTCACAGACGTCAGAGATCAGACGTCAGAGTTCAGTAAAATCAAAGACTTATGTAGATTGTTGGTTTCTGAATTATTCATTTCCCGACTTTTTGCAGGTGCATCAAGTAAAGAGATTCTTCCGGTAAAGGCCGGGGGATAAAAGGAGTCCAAAATGATTAAAGAGCTAAAAAACAGCTTTGTCCCTGTGATTTTTATGATGTCCTTAATGTTATTGCTTTTTTCAGTAAATGCTGCAGCAGAAAAGAACGAAACTGTTACGCGCTGGATGGGTGGATTTTATCTTGATCTTCCTGCAAATGCCCTGCCTCTGATGGAAAGAGATGAGTTGCTGTATATTCTGGGTATTGGCCCCATGGGAATTCCGCAGGATATTTCAGTTGAAGAGCTCAAGAAAATGGCCAGGGGAGGTGTTGGGCTGGGACACGAACCTCCTCCGCGCGGTCATGCCGAAGCCGGTTACCGGGGTTTTTATAAGGATTTTCAGGAAATGCTGCCTGAGATGAGTACTGATGAACCAGAATTTGAAACATCGTACATTACCCTGGCCGGAGAGGAGGCATTCCTGGTCAAAGCCATGTTCACAATGCAGGAAAATGCTCCGGATGGAACTTTTGACTCACATCAAACATGGGCTGTGGCGGTGAATAAGATACCTGATGCAGAGGGCAACTACCGGATGTTATTTCTTATGGCCAATGACCATCTTTTGAACCAGCATCCGGGTTTAATTGAAAGTATCCTGAAATCCGCAGATGCTGACAGCCCGCCTCCACTGGAGCTGGATTCCTATTTTACATACAAGGAAATTGGAGAACGGGAGTTCAACGATTTCCAGCCGGTGATGCTGCCGGGCAGGTATGCAGCTCTGGTGGACCGTTCCCGGTACGTGGTGCGCATCTATGACCATGGGGGAGAGGTCCAGCATGAATGGAGCTTTGAAGAAGAGGCCACAAGAGATAATCTTGCCGTAAGACGCATAGATGCAAGGGCGGAAAGCGATGGTCACCTGCTGATCCTGATAGGCAGAAATAATGAGAACCCGGATGAGCTTTTGAGATTCAGTCCCGCAGGAGAGCTTGATGACAGCTTTTCCCTGGATCTATCGGTGTCTGGTAAAGATGAACGTTTATATGCTCGTTACATAATCAGCTCAAATCAGAAAGGTCTTTTAATGGGTGCAGAATCCAGATCGGGTGATGCAAATGGCCCTTTTTTAGTCAAATTTTCAAGGGATATGCAAGTTCAGACAAAGTTGAATATGGACGGTACATATCCTTTTGCTATTTTTCCTGACGGGAGCATATTTGCAGTTTATGAAGATGATGCAGAAGGATTTTTTGTAAATTTGGACCATGAAGGCCGGCGTATGGAGGCCTGGGGCCTGTATGGTTCAGGTACACCGCCTGTATA
Organism: Desulfonatronospira thiodismutans ASO3-1; assembly: GCF_000174435.1. Classification (NCBI taxonomy): domain Bacteria; kingdom Pseudomonadati; phylum Thermodesulfobacteriota; class Desulfovibrionia; order Desulfovibrionales; family Desulfonatronovibrionaceae; genus Desulfonatronospira; species Desulfonatronospira thiodismutans. Next base: position 412,510 of record NZ_ACJN02000001.1, on the reverse strand, counting down.
TGTAGATGAGTTCAATATGCCGGATTTTGAGCACCTGGAAGTTGATAATGCCGGCAATATCTATGCCCAGGAAAGATATTCCATATGGATTTATGACCGAAGCGGGCGTTTACTCCAGGTAGTACCCACCAGCAATCAGGCGGGCAACCGCAACGAAATGGCTGTGGGACCGGAAGGCCATGTTATGCTGGTAAATACCGGCAGGAGGCCGGGACCTATGACTTCCGGTCCTGCAGTGTTCATGTATAAAAACATAGAGCCTGCTGAAGTCAGGGCAATTGAAATGCCGGCACCTGCACCTCAGGAGCCTGAAGAAGTGGAAAGCAGCGAAACAGTCATGGGTGACGACACTGCTGAAGAGGTGGAAGTTCAGGAAGGATTCAGCCGGGAACTTTTGGCCCTGGTCAGCCAGGAAGGGCTTACAGTACGGGCCTTCAGGGCTTTTGAAGATGTGCCCCCGGGATTTAACTCCCTGGCCATGCATCTTAGGGGGCAGGGCAAAGATCTGCTGGGCGCAGATATAGATCAATTAGAAAAATGGATCAACAGCGCTGACAGCCTGCGTATGTCAGCAGAACATCAAAAGACCTTAAAAAAACTGCACGAACAAATGAATAAAGTTATGCAGGCTGCAGGTGTATCGTGATGATTTATAGGGATATGTATCTATATTAAGGAGACAATAAAAATGAAAATCAAACATAGAATATACCAGATAGTGTATATTTTTTCCTGCATGATGATCTTAATTCTGTCAGGGTCTTTTTTTACAAGATCAATAGCATCCAATGAACATTCTGAATTTAAGATAATAGATACTAATATGTCTTTAACTCAGAGTGTAAACTATGAAAAAGATATTTTAATACTGAGTGGTAATGTTAATCTGAATGGACATACCTTTACTTCTTCCGGATCTATATATCATGTGGGTGGAACCATTAATGTTAATGAAGGTAAACTGATTGTCGCTCATGACTACCGCCTGCAAAGCATGGAAAAAGATGATGAGGGTAAAAAGAAAGACAGCAGCGGGTACCTGGTTATGACCGGAGAAAACGATTCCGTATTGGTTCAAGGTGATTTCGTCACTCAGAGCAGTCACAGTCACTCCAACAGGCTGACCAGTGGAATCCTGGAAGTCCGGGGAAATTTCCAGCAGAAAGCGGGCAGCAATCATAATTTCAATGCATCAGGTTCTCATAAAGTAATTCTTTCCGGAAAGGAGAAACAGGATGTATCATTCGAAAGTCCAGGCAATTCCGGATTTGCTCTTTTGGAGATCTCAAATGATCATGTCCATTTCGATTCTGTTTTAAGGGGGTGGACACTGCATGATGATCTGAAAATCAGGAATGTAGGGCATGGTTTTACTGGTACAATGGATATGGCCGGAAACAAGATGACCGTTAAAGGGGGAATCCCGGAACATCATGGCACTTTCAAACTCGCAGGAGGGGCACTTGATATACATGGCGACTTTATCCAGTCCGGGGGGACAGTTGATATAGATGGAGGCAGGTTGACAGTGACCGGGGACTACCGCCTGCAAAGTATGGAAAAGGATGATGAGGGGAACAAGAAAGACAGCAATGGGTACCTGGTTATGACCGGGGAAAATGATTCCGTATTGGTTCAAGGTGATTTCATTACTCAGAGCAGTCGCAGTCACTCCAACAGGCTGACCAGTGGGACATTGGAAGTCCAGGGAAATTTCATGCAGAAAGCGGGCAACAATCATAACTTCAATGCATCAGGTTCGCATAACGTACTACTTTCCGGAAAGAAAAAACAGGAAGTATCATTCGAAAGTCCAAACAATTCCGGGTTTGGAATCAATACTATCTCTAACGAAGAGGTTTACTTCCTGACAGTTGTGAGAGGCTGGAAGTTGAAGGAAGATGCTGTCATCAGGGAAATGCACGGGTTTACCGGGACTATGGATCTGGGAGGACGCACGCTGACAGTGAAAAATCCGGTTACAATGCAGGGTCCAGGTACATGCAGTCTTTCCAGGGGGAAGCTGGTTATCGGAGGTGACCTGGTCCAGCCTGATGGCACCCTGACCATTGGTGGAGGCACACTGATCGTCCAAGGCGATTACATTATGCAAGGCATGCCTCAAGAAGAGGGAGGCGAGCCTGAAGACAGCCGGGGTTATCTGAATATGACCCACGACAGAGACAAAGTGCTGGTCAAGGGGGACTTCATCACTCAAACCAGCCGGAGTCATTCCAACCGTTTGACCCGGGGTGTTCTGGAGGTAAGGGGTGATTTTCATCAAAAAGCCGGCAACAACCACAATTTCAATGCTTCTGAATCCCACAAGGTGCTCTTTTCAGGAGAAAATGAGCAGAGAGTTTTTTTTGAAGCGCCCGGCAATTCAGGTTTTGCCGGGTGTTCCATCTCAAACAAAGATGTCTATTTTGACAGCGTGCTGAGGGGATGGCGGCTGACAGATGATGCTGTCATCAAAGGGCTTTATGGCTTTAACGGTACCATGGATCTGGACGGTCACTCTCTCACGGTTGACAACTCTATATCTTTTGAAGGTCCAGGAACGCTGGATATATCCAGCGGAAACTTTACTGTTCAAGGCAACCTGGTCCAGCCTGATGGCACCCTGACCATTGGTGGAGGTACCCTGGTCGTCCATGGCGATTATATTATGCAGGGCATGCCTCAAGAAGAGGGAGGCGAGCCTGAAGACAGCCGGGGTTATCTGAATATGACCCACGACAGAGACAAAGTGCTGGTCAAGGGCGACTTCATCACTCAAACCAGCCGAAGTCATTCCAACCGTTTGACTCGGGGTGTTCTGGAGGTAAGAGGTGATTTTCAGCAAAAAGCCGGCAACAACCACAATTTCAATGCCACTGAATCCCACAAGGTGGTTTTTTCCGGTGACTCCATGCAGCGCGTCTCTTTTGAAAGACCGCAGAACTCGGGGTTTCAAATCCTGATTCTGGTAAATGATCACAATAACAGGGTTGTTCTTCCAGAGAGTTTTCGAGTCCACACCAAGTTTGGAGTCTCATTGAGTCCTGTGCAGATGGATCTGGTTTCCGGAGCCTCTTCCAACCTGGAGGTTGCTGTTGACGCCAGGGACCACAAGCTTTCCTGGGAACCAGTTGATATACAAGTGGCTTCTCTTTCCGAACTCGGGGAGGTTACAGGAGAAGAACCCGGGCTGACACAGATTAAATTAATAAGCCTGAATAATCCTGATGTCTTTCTTTACAGCTGGGTCAATGTCCTTCCCGAAAAGTCTTCAGTGTCAGACTATACAGCTGAGCATACAGTATTGCATGACCAGGTTACTGTAAGGGCTCTGGGCGCGTGGGGACATCTTCCGGATCGTTTCAGCCGGCTGGCCCTGGACCTGCGCAGGCATGGGGTCGACTTGCTGGGGGCCGATATGGCCGAGATCAGTGAGCTGCTGGCTAAAGCAGAGTCAGGGACCAACAGGTCTATCTCGGAATATGCCCAGGATATTCGAGCTCTCAAGGAGCATATGGAACGCTTTGCCTTTAATAATGAAGGGGAGCTGGTGCCGGTGGACACGGGGTCCAGTTTGTAGGCTGTGCTGCAACAACTCCCATAGCAAGGACCGGACAGGCCCTGCTTTTTCAGGTGGGTAAATGCCAGTATATCTTTTCACACAAGGTCAGGGGAGTGCTAGATGAGCAGTATTTCAAAAAGGTATTTTCCAGGGCACGGGCGAGGTTTTTGGATCAGTTATTCGGGCGTACTAATGTGTGCGCTGCTCTTGCTGTTGACTTTGTATATTCCTCTGCATTCAAAGGCTGTTCTTGCTTCAGAGCCTGTGGATACCACCCTGGTGGGGTGCGTGGTGGAAAGAAGTTTTTACAGTCTGGGACACCCCTTATTTGAACATGACCTGAACAGGGCTGAAGAAATATACAAGGGTCTGGTCTCGGATACCCCAGGCCTGGGGGATGTTTATCAGATATATCCGCACATTGATAAATCTCCCTATGAGCTTTTGGATCTGAGCGATTATGAAGGCAAGTCGCTGGGCATTAAAGGAAGTCTTCTGCCTGGAGACACTTTTTTCGTCTCCGGTGCTGACTCCGTGACCGTTCTCCAGGACGCCTGCCATGAGAACCTTCTGGATGTTATCACGCAAAAGATGGAATTGGTGTCTTCAGCTCTTTCCACAGATGCCGGCGCAGACGAACCCACAGACATCAGCCATTCCGGCCAGGGCAGGGCGGCCCCGTCTTTCGAAACCGACCTGCCACCGGAGCTTTTGCCGCTGGCAGAACAGGATGCGCTAACAGTCAGAGCCTTGCGCGGATGGGGCATGCTGCCTGAAAAATTTGACAGCCTGATTCTTGCCTTCCAGCACCTCGACTCTGACCTCCTTGGTGCTGATCATCGACAAATACGGGTACTGTCCCAAGAGGCGCGGCAAGACAGTCAGCTTGAACAATGGGCCGACCCTCTGGAACAACTCGCCGAAAGCATGGCTTTAATCACGCGTGAAGTTCAGTAGTTATCTAACGGGGCTGCAGTATGTTCAAAGCTACGATGAAAAATGTAACTATCTGGGAGTTTCAAGTACATGTTCTTCATATAATCAAATGTGACTATAAAAATTCACATAGCACACATTTCTTGAGTAAAATGCAGTGCATAACTTTTTGACTTTTGTCACTGAACAATTCTTCGAGATGTTATGCAGAGCCGTGTGAGTCTTGAGCAAACGTTTGAGGAGGTATGAATGGCGGGAAAGATGCTTTACTTTAATTTCAGGAAAGCCTCAATTCTGCTGGTTTTTTTTGTACTGTTACTGTCTGTGTTTTGTGCTGCCCCGACATGCGGCGACCCTGGAGATCCCTGCATTTGCTCGGGGTTTGGCTGTTCACGCCACTCACTGCCCACAGGCCCTGAAATATGGGAATATTGCGCTGGTAAGCAGTTTGGCGTTGAAATGCTTCAAGCAGTAGAGGAATGGCAGGCCCAGCGGTAGATCCGGCAAATTGTTTTCATGAACATGGATTACCGATTCCATGCCATTGATTGATGCATTCAGATGCACGCATTAAATCATTAAATCAGCTGACAACAATTTTTTGAAATATTGAGCGGACATTGTGATGCCATAAAGGGCAAAAAAACTTGAGCAAGGAGAAAGTGCCATGGGTGAAATCTTGATCGGTATACTGGTTATGGCCGGCTTTATTGGTTTTGTCATCTGGAAAAACAAAGGCAAGGAGCAAAGGGAAGAGACACTCGACGATCTGCACCGCGAGCAGTGGTGGGCGGACAGGGAGGATGAGCGCAAACAAGGGCCTGTAATAGTCAGTGCAGACAGTAGAAACGATAAAGACGACAAGGATGACGACGACTGAAGGAGGTCTTTTTGTACCATCCACAAAACCGGATATCCACCCGGAGCATGAAACGCCGGGACTTTCTGTGGCTGGCCTCGGTATCCACCCTGGGCCTGGTCTCCGGTTGCGCGGTCAACCCGGTCACTGGAGAGCGCCAGTTCATGCTTATGTCCGAATCAGGCGAAATAAGCCTGGATCAGAAGCACTCCCCGCATCAGTTTTCAGCCGATTACGGAGAGGTCCAGGACTCAAACCTGAACAGTTACCTGGACCGCAAGGGCAAAGATCTGGCCGCAATCACTCATCGCCCGGACATGCCTTACTCCTTCAGATGCGTCAATGCTACTAACGTCAATGCATACGCCTTTCCCGGCGGGAGCATCGCCACCACCCGGGGCATACTCCTGGAGATGGAAAATGAGGCCGAACTGGACGCCCTGCTGGGGCATGAAATAGCCCACGTCAACGCCAGGCACACCGCCGCACGCATGTCCCGGGCCATAATGGCTCAGGCTCTGCTGGCAGGTGCATCCCTGTATCTGGAAAGCCAGCAGGAGGATTATGCTGCTGTGGCAGCCGGACTGGGAGCAGTGGCCACTGGAGCGCTTCTGGCCAGCTACAGCCGGGCCAACGAACGGGAGGCCGATGAGCTGGGCATGCAGTATATGACCGATGCCGGCATGAATCCCCAGGGAATGGTCGGCCTTATGGATGTGCTGCAGGGGGTGAACAGCAGGAAACCTTCGGCCATCGAGCGCATGTTCTCAACCCATCCCATGAGCCAGGAGCGTTACGACACCGCCCGGTACAGGGCCGAGAATGAGTATGCCCATGCCCGCGATTTTCCGGTTCATAGAGAGCGCTACATGGACAATACCGCCGATCTTCGCCGCATGAGAGGGGCCATCGAAGATATGCAGGAAGGAGAAGAACATATGGGCCGGCAGCGCTTCCATGAGGCTGAAGACTCATTCAGCCGGGCCCTGAGCCAGGCACCTGAAGACTATGCTGCCCTGGTGCTCATGTCCAAATGCCAGCTGGCCCTGAACCGGCCCCAAAGAGCCAGGAACTTTTCCGACAGGGCCGTGAGGGTTTATCCGCAGGAGGCCCAGGCGCATCACATAAGCGGTGTGGCGGCAATGGATCTGGGGCGGTATGACGCTGCTCTGGAGGGGTTTAGACGCTATGAAGACATGTTGCCGGGCAACCCGAATACCATTTTCCTCAAGGCTGTCTGTCTGGAAGGCATGGGCCGCAAAAGTGATTCGGCCGGGGAGTACGAGAGGTTTCTGCACAGTTCCGGTGCCGGAGAAAAGGCCGACTATGCCCGCAAGAGGCTGCAGGAGTGGGGTTATATGGATTCGTCAGATGAATAGTAAATAAACAGGGCTTCAAGCCAGGAGGCACTCTTGAAATATCCATCAAGCTCCGGGCGGGTAATGCTGGTCATGACTGTACTCAGTATTTTTCTTGCCGCAGTCTTATGCCTGCCGGCCGGGGCTTCCATGCCGGTGCCTGTAAAAACCGTTGAAGGCCTTGTCCGGGGCGGGCAGATAACAATAATAGAACCGCAGCGCTTTGCTTCAAACAAGCCTTTAGAGATTGTTCCCTGCTCCAATATCCCCTTTGATCCAGATCTGTTCGAGGGCAGAAAGATCCGGGCCACGGCGGGAATAGACCTCTATAACGGCATGTTTACCTGCCCCACGGACGTGGTCATCCTGGACAAAGGCCCACAGGATAAAGCATGCAGTATCTCAAGATCATGCCTGAAATACCATGTCCAGTCGGACAGAAAGACTTTTACTCCGGCTACCCTGCAGGATGAGAAGCTTTCTTTGAAACTGGGCACATTTGTCCTGGGCCTGGAAAAGACAGTTAACGCCCATGACTGGAAGCGTCTCATGGAGGATTATATTCACCATGAATATCTGCAAAAGCAGCATGACAGCATACTGCAGAAAAATACCCCACAGTTTCTGTATGAACTGCTGTTTCCCGGAATATATAAAATGCAGGATCTAAGCATCTGCTGTATGAACTATCTGCTGAATGTGAAAACTTCATTTCAGGCAAGAATAGATATGATTCAAGATTTTGAAGTGATCACTTCAGGTGAGTATCTGATATCCTACATGTTTACCTATAAAGATGGCAGCTGCTTGATATACAATAGTATTTATCTGGAGAAGCAGGAGGATGGATTTAAACTGACAGGTGCATATGGATGAGCCATCAGATGGATATAGTTATAAAGACTCAACTGCAAAAAGTACTTTTTGCAGTCACAGGTGTCAGGAGACAGGGATCAGGAGTCAGTAAAAACAAAGCATTATAAGTTTGATCTATTGCTGAATTACTCATGCCTAGATTTTTTGCAGTCACATCATACAATTCCTGATATTTTACAAAGGATAAAACTCAATGAAAAACTTGAATTTCTACAAAAAAATGTTTTTGAGCTTTTTTTTCTGTTTTTGGGCGTTCATACTGTGTCTGTCAGGTCCTGAGAAGAGTATTGCCCGGGAAACTGCAGCAAATAAGCAGCAGGAACTTCAGGATCTTGCAGTGCAGGGCGAACTGACCGTAAGGGCCATGCGTGCCTGGGGGATGTTGCCGGAGCGGTTTATGCATCTGGCACTGGAGCTTCGCTCTCAGGGCATAAACCTTCTTGATGCTGATATGCAAACGCTTTCAGAGCTTTTAGACCGTGCTGTGGAAGACGAATTACTGAACGCTTTTGCCCATCCCCTGGAGGAACTTGCAGAATATATGCATGAGTTTGTCCTTGCTGCTCAATCCTTTGAAACTAAAGCTGGCATAAATGATGTGCAGAAGACTGCAAAAAAGGAAAGTCTTTCAGTTTCACAGCAGCAGAACATGGCCAGAACTCTTTTTGCCAGGATTGATGCCCTGGATGATGATGAACTGGATGAGATGGAAAAGCTGTACCACCAGGTAATGCAGAAAGCTCCTGATACTGGATATGCCCAGGAAAGCTACTGGCGGCTCAGTAATATGTACATGCGGGCCTACAGCCCCTCCAGAAATCTGGATGCCATAGATATCCTGGAAACTTACGTGCAGCGTTATCCCGGCTCCACATTTCTTGATGATCAATTTGCCATGTTTGCTACTCCGGGCATGCCTACGGCCAAAAAAAGGCTGTTGTACCTGTATGAAACAGAAGAGTTATGGTCAGAGGCTGCAGATCTTTATGGGCAGCTGATTGTTGATCTTGATGCTTCGGGCCAGGACTTGCTGGAGCATTATATTTCTTATGGGCGGGTACTGGAAAATCTGGATCGAAACGAAGAAGCTGTTGCAGTATACAAGGCCTATCTCCAAAATACTGAAAAAGACAGCCGTACTCTGCAGAATGCCGCCAGGACAAGGCTGAGCGCTCTTGGGGCAGAAGTGCCTGAAACCCGGGTCAGGGTTTCTTTTGACAATCTTTTCGATGCAGCTCAAGCCGGCAGCCTTGCAGAAGTGAAAAGGCTGGTGCAGGAAGGAGCTGATGTTACTTCCAGGAGGATTGTAGGAGCACCCAGGTACGGAAGAGCCTCAGAAGAAAATCCCATTGGCCCAGGGGACATGGGTACTGAGTCCATTGACCCTCTGCACTTTGCTGTTGCCAAGGGTCATATTGAAGTGGTCAAGTATCTGCTTGAACAGGGTGCTGACCCAGGCTCTGCAGGAGAACAGAACTGGCGGCTGCCCCTGATGCTGGCTGCCGAAAATTCGGACCTGGAAGTGGCAATGGTGCTGCTTGATGCGGGTGCAGACGTTGACGCCACGGGAAGAGGCGGTGCTGCTGCCCTGCATTTTGCAGCCCTTATGGCGGACAGTGATTTCGTGCAGGTGCTTATTGATGCCGGTGCGTCTATTGATAAAAAATGCCGCAGAGGACAGCTCCCTTTGCATTATGCAGCAGGTAACCCTGCAAAAAACGTTGCCGAGATGCTTATTGAAGCCGGGTCAGAACTGGAGGCCAGAGATAATGCACAGCGCACTGCTCTGCATCTGGCTGTTGTCAGTAATAACCTGGCAGTTGGTGAACTGCTGATATCGTCCGGGTCTGATACAGGAGCTGCCATGTCAAGCGGTGATACAGCCCTTCATATGGCTGCAACTCTGGAAGATAATGCCCGCCCTTGGGTGGAAATGCTGCTTGAAGAGGGAGCTGATGTCCTGGCAACAAATAATGATGGTGCTCATCCTTTCGACTATGCAGTCCGCTACAGTCAGCCCTTTGTTATGGAAAGCCTGTTTGTAGAAGGCATAGACCTTGATCAGGAGTTTGTCCAGCAGATGACCTATCTGCACTCAGCAGTCCTGCAGAACAGGTATGCGGTGGCTGAGAAACTGCTGCAACTGGGAGCAAACGCAGATGCTGTAAATTATCTCCAGATGACCCCTCTTATGCTGGCAGCACAACATGGAAGTAAAGAGTCAGCTGCAGTTCTGCTGAAATATGATGCGGATATCTCGCTTGTCGACGGGCAGCATAGAACGGCTCTCCAGCTTGCCATAGGCTACAGAGAAGCCCCGGTAGTATCTCTGCTTCTGGAAAATGGAGCAGACCCGGAATATTCGCACCATGAGAACCTGACTGCCCTTCTTCAGATCCTGAACCACTATTATGCAGAAGCTGATGAGGTTAAGACAATAACTGAGGTTCTTCTGGCTGCGGGTGCAGACACCAATGTCAAAGACGGCCGAGGCAACACCCCCCTGCACTTGGCGGCAGGAAAAGGCAACACTCAGATGGTAAAGCAGTTGCTGGAAAAAGGCCTGAAAGTGGACGAACCCGGACCAGGTGAACTTACTCCCCTGCACCTGGCGGCCCAGGGCGGGCACCTGGACATAGTGGAGCTGCTTGTTCAAAGCGGGGCAGATATTCAGGTCCAGAACCGCAGAGGCAATACCGCCATGGAACTGGCCCATTCCAACGGGCATTCAGAAGTGGTGCTCATGCTGGAGAAAAGCGGGGCAAGTTTGCACGGCGATTTGTTACAGGCAGCCGCCCAGGGCGATGCACAGGATATTAAGCGGCATATTGACTCCGGGGCGGATGTCAATGCTGTTGATGATGACCAGAATACAGCTTTACACCTGGCTATTGCTGCAGGACACAAAGATGCAGCAGAAACACTGCTCAAGGCAGGTGCCAACGTTAACGCCCTGAATAAAAGACATGAAACTCCATTGCACAAGGCAGCCATGACTGGTGAAGAAGATCTGCTGGAAATTTTACTGGAAAATGGTGCGGAGATTGAAGTGCCTGACAGACATGGTTTTACTGCATTGCACGTGGCTGTTGTCTTTGGGAATACAGGCATAGCTGATAAACTGCTGGAACTGGGAGCAGAACTGCAAGCTCAGCAGATCGGTCTGGAATTGATGTTTGAAGCAGTATACCAGGGACAGATTCCTGGCCTGGAATATCTGCTGGAGCACGGCGTAAGCATAAACGCCCAGGATGAGGATGGCTGGTCTGTTCTGCATGTAGCTGCTTACGAGGTTGGCAATCCAGAAACAGTGGAGTATCTGATAAACCGCGGTGCTGATATTGACCTTGAGGATGCCCAGGGCCATACGCCTTTGGACCTTGTAGGTGAAATTATTTCCCATGAGATATATCTGAACATAGCCGAGATGTTGATTGCTCACGGTGCAAAAGCAGATCCCCGGGTCATGGGCTGGCCGGAGCTTCGTATTGCAGCTGTTCGAGGTGAGGTTGACCAGGTCAGGCAGGTGCTTGCAGACAGCCCGGAGCAGTTGACCGAGGATGAGGACTGGGCCTGGCCCATCCTTCATTCAGCTGCCAGGGCAGGGCGTGCAGATGTGCTGGAAATACTCATAGAAAGCGGCGCGGACCTTGAATACAGTATAGGTTGGGGCGCGCATTATACACCCCTTGTCTCAGCTGCTATGGAGGGCAAGCGGGATGCTGTGCAGGTTCTGCTGCAAAAAGGAGCGGATCCTGATCCTCTGCAGAGGATTTTATTGAGTGCCATCGGTCATAACCGGGATATGGAAATCTTGACTAAGTTTGCAGCGGCCGGAGTGGATCTTGATGCTGGATCTGATTCCTGGGACCCGCCTTTGTTTCAGGCCCGGGACCAGGAAATGCTGCAGCACCTACTTGACCTGGGAGCAGACGTAAATGTGCGCAACCTGCATGGAGAGACCCGGCTGAATGTGGCTGTTGCAGATAAAAAATCCGAATTGACCGGGCTTTTGCTTCAATATGGTGCTGATCCTGACCTGCAGGACCATGATGGTAATACTCCCCTGCATAGTGCTGTAGATGAAGGAAATGTGGCCATGGCCGCCCTTCTGCTGGAAAACGGTGCTTCTGCGGACGTCACCAATGATGAGGGCCTGACTCCTTTGCAGGTTGTGGAAGAAAATACCTGGATATCCAACAGGTCTGAACTGCTGGATCTGCTTGCTGCACTGCTTCCAACAGCGGATCTGGTCTGGAAGTTCGGAACCGGCGGTCCAGTTGACTCTTCAGCAAGGTATTCCAATGGACATATCTTCATAGCAGGCCAGGACAATTACCTTTATTCCCTGGACCAGGCCACGGGCAGCAAAATCTGGAGCTTTAAAACCGCAGATACAATCTTTTCCTCCCCTGCAGTAGTCGAGGGTGTGGTCTATACAGGGAGCCTGGACGGATTCTTGTACGCTGTCCACCAGGAGACCGGTGAAGAAAAATGGAGGTTTAATGCCGATAAAGACATAGTTTCTTCCCCTTACCACTGGGAAGGATCAGCCTTTATCAGCAATCTTCAGGGGGATGTCTTTGCTGTAGACGCTGAAACCGGCGACAAGATCTGGAAATTTGAGTCCGGCAGCAGAAGCATATCTTCTGCAGTGATACTGGATGGTGTTGTCTATTTCGGCAGCGGAGATGGAGAACTGATTGCCCTGGACGGCAAAAACGGTGAGAAGCTCTGGAGCTTTGAAACTGAAGCAGAGATTTTATCTTCTCCGGCTTTGACGGAAGATATGGTCGTTGTCGGAGACTGGCAGGGAAACGTTTATGCACTGGATGCTGAATCCGGCCAGGAACTCTGGAGTACCCAGGCCGGCAGGGATCTTTTGACAGTTCCTGTGATTGCACGGGACAGGATTTATGTGGGAAGCCTTGAAGGGTATATGTATGCTCTGGACCTGCATACCGGTAAAGAGATCTGGAAATTTGATTCGGGAGGGGGGATTCAGTCAAGCCCTGCAATGGCGGGAAACACCCTCTATTTTGGTGATTCAAAAGGCATCCTTTATGCACTGGACAGCGAATCAGGCCGGGAGAAATGGAGATTCTCAGCCCTGGCAACGATTATCTCCTCGCCTCTGATACTTAATGACATTGTCTACTTTGGAAGTTATGACGGACACGTATATGCAGTGAGTTACCAGGAGTAAGGCAGACCGGTGCGATCGCTGCATGTAAAATACTTGAAAACTGCCGGGATGATGCTGGCCTGCGCTCTTTTCCTGCTTTATTTGAGCGGCTGCATCATGCAGATGCTTTACGGTGATATGCCCGACACACTGGAAAGTGCTCCCGGGGTTTATGCCTTGGAAGGGCTGAATTCTCCTTATGACGATTTTAACGCGGTGGCTGTCCCTCCTCCCCTGAAAATGGATTCCTTTATAGTATTTGCCAGCAATGCCGCTTCCAAAGGGCAGGCTTTTTCCCTGGAAACAGGCCGGGTGCAAATCACCCAGAAACCATATTCCAGTCGAAAAAAAGAGCTGCCGCCGCCTTTGATCATTGCCGGCGAAAGAGCAGGACCTTTTGCCCCTGCCTCTGAGTCAGCCGGCAACCATCTCGGCCCCACCCCGCTGGTTTCCAGTTTTGTACCTGAGCGTCCTTATGACGAGGCTTACAACTATTATCTTTCCCTGGGACTGAACCCGGGCAGGGAACCTAAGCCCTGGCCCTTGAGACTGACCCTGGATAAAGAATCCTTGCCCTGGAACGAAAAGGGTGAGTTGTCACCCGGCGGGGTCTGGATGTTTGATTCGGACAAGGACGGCAAACGCAACTTATATTTTCTGGATGACAACAATGAGCCAAGGCCTTTTTTTGGCAATGAGCCAGGGGCAGATGATGCTTATGCAACATATGATTTCAAGCGCCACGTGCTCTACTTCAGTTCCAACCGCAGCGGACGTTTTCAGATTTATCGCTTCCAGAATCCTTCGCATGATACGGACTTCAGTCGGTGGCTCGGGGACGTTTCTCTGGCAGAAAAAATCGAACCGGCAACGGAGTTCACTGCCCAGGGCAATACTTTGGCTCCATATATTGAGGGTAATCTGCTGGTTTTCGCCTCTGACCGGCCCGGCGGCTACGGAGGGTACGATCTTTACGCCACCCGCTATGAAGACGGCAAATGGCAAAAGCCCTTCAACATGCAAAAAATCATGCCCCCGGGTGTGGAACTCAATACAAAGGCCAATGAGTTCAGACCATCCATTATGACCATGTCTCTGAAGGGTTATCAACAGCTCAAGCTGCTGCTTTTTTCCTCAGACCGGCCGGGTGGAAAAGGCGGATATGACCTTTATGTGACCGCCTTGCCTCAAGAATAGTGATGCAGGGAGTTCAGTTCATTTCAAGCAGGCATGGAGTTCTCTTTATGCCAGCTGCGCACTATATGTAATTCAGCTGGTTACCTCCAAGGAGCGGGTACACCTTTTACCTTGTGGAAAAAAGTATGCTGAAAAAATTAGTTATGTGTCTCATGGGCCTAGTCCTGCTTCTGGCCTGGTGGTATCCGGCCCAGCACCTGGTGCGCATTGAGCCGGTGGACCTGGAGAGTCGCTTTGAGCGTTTTCAGAACCCTACGTGGATGGGCATCACCCCAACTTTCGGCCTTCCACTGGAAATGACCGGCGGCAACAGGCAGGATGTATCTTTTGAACAGTTCCGGTCCGCTTTTATGCAAGCAGCTGATGTGATCCTTGCAGCTGATTCTAAGTCATGGAGTTCTCTGGCGGACAAATTAAGCAGTCAGGGTCAGGTATACCTGGGGCCTGAGCAATGGCCCCTGCCCTGGCCGGCAGAATACCGGGGACCCCGGACGGCTGTTCTGGAAAAGGAAGAAGACATACAACTCCTGCAGCTGGCCTGGCTGGGACCACAGGATGTCTTCGGGGCCGATCTGGGCTGGCAGGACAGGCATCCCCTGCGTCTGTTTGCCACGCTTGCGGGGTTGGTCATGCTTGCAACTGCCGGTCTGGCCTGGAGCAGAAGCAACACGGAGCTTATACCCAGCGCATCAGACAGCAGGATCGGGACAACTCTGGCCTGCTGCCTGGGTCTTATTCTTGTGGGTGCGGCCATGATCTGCATGCCTCATCTGTACGGAATATGGGGCAGGGGTGATCTGGGTTTTGCCGCCTTTTTCGTGGGCCTTTTCCTGTGTTTGAGCGGAGCGCTCAGCGCCCTGGTTTTTCTTGGACCCTATAAGTATATCCAGGCTCTTTTGCAGGGAGAAAAGCGCCTGATTAAGTGGAGCTACACCCCTGCGGAATGGCAGAACTTTGTCCATACGCAGTACGATATAGAGCGCGGGGATATGCTGCAGAAGCTGGCTTTTATAGGCCTTGTACTCCTGGCCGCAGCCCTGGTGGTCTCCTGGCTGGCCGGGGTGCTGGCAGTGATGATCATAAGCGGGGTGTTTTTTGCGCTTGTCTTCACCGCCGTATCAGTTCCGGTGTTTTCCCGGCGGCGTCTCCTGCGTGGCCCTTTTGAGGCCCACATAGGACTCAAGGGCCTGTACCTCGGGGGGCAGACCCACACCTGGACCGGCTTCTTTCACAGGTTTCAGTCAGCCGCGGTGGAAACCGGGGCCAACCCCTGCCTGGTCATCCATTATTTCCAGCTGGGCCACGGGGGCGGGGATATCCTGGTGCGCGTGCCCGTTCCTGCCGGCAGGGAGCAGGAAGCAAGGCAGGCTGCCCAGGACCTGGAGAGTGCGTTTGTCTGAGTGAGATTTGAGTTCGGGAAATTATTGAGGACTGACGCCGATTCCGGTATTGACTGCCAAGCTTTATCCCTTGACTGTCAAAATCCGGTAAGGACGTTTGGAGTAAAAATAGTTTCCGCGGCCTGCTCTCCTGAGAAGCCTGCAGGATCGAGGACCGTGGAATCGTAGGGAAGGTAATAGTCTGTGGCGGCAACAGTCAGGCCGTCTGAGCTGCGCAGGACCTTGGCGTTGACCAGGATGCGGTTGTAAAGAACTGAATAGGTGCCTGCCAGGACATAATTGGCCTGGTTGTCCCGGGCGATTTCTTTTATTTCACGTGAAAGTCCGAACTCTCCCTGCTTTTGCCTGACCAGCAGGGAGTCCCGGCGAAGGCGGATATCAACAATTTCGTGACCGCATCTGGTCAGGGCGGTGCCGATATGGTGCGGCACGATACGCCCCAGGGAGCTGGTTTCTTCCAAGTTGTCCAGGTTGACGAAAGTGGTCAGGAGGATGGTGGTTTCCTGCGGTAAAGTGGCAACAAGCATGTTATGCAGCTCATATCCTGCACGGTGATTATCATGAATGATTTCCGCCTGCTTTTCCGGGATTTTCCGGACGTCGTTATTCTGACCCTGCCAAGCGCAACCTGCCGCAATAGACAAAATCAGACAAACTAGAATTGCTGTGCAGTACCTGGTCATAATTTCCTCCTGAAAAAATGTTATGCACTTGCCGTGCCATTTTAGATAAAAGGCCTGGGTATATTGTAACCATTCAGGGGATGCCTCAATCGGCCTGGGGACAGTCCCCGCGACACCTTTTCTGCACAAATACAAAAAGTACAGACGCGAAGTTTCGTGAATCTGCACATTTAGTACTTAGCGGGGGACAGTCCCCAGGGCCTGGTGCCAGTAATCATCACCGCGGAACCCACTGAATGGTTACGGTATATTCACATCGACATGAGCAGTCATTCAGGATTATTTTGAGATGTTTGTGCCTAAACTTTTTGTGACCCTGTCCGAATAATATAGCGAATCTTCTGTTACCGCAGCCAATACTTTTCCTGTGGAGGTAATATGTCCTGCTATTACAGGTTGTTTGTCATTTTACTTTTATTTATGTTCATAGGCGGATGTACCTACTATGAAAAGCCGTACCAGCCCAGGGCGGCCCAGCCTGTGTCCTCACAGGTGCCTGTGCCCACGGGGTATTCCCTGACCACCCAGAAAAAGATGCAGGCCGTACAGCACTGGGAGCTGCTGGCAGGGGATGTGGCCAGAAGAATAGAAAATTCTCTGGAAGCGCGTTCCATTCCCATGGGCAGTTATTCCATTTATGTGGCTCCTCCAGGCAGCACTCCATTTGAAAAGGCCTTTTACGATCTTGTCTTAACCAAAATGGTGCAGCAGGGCATGCGAGTTTCCAGGAGTGAGAGTCAGTCGATGGTGCTGTCTTTTGACCTGGAGATGGTCAGACACAGTGAGCGCATGGTCAGAACGCAAAAGGGAGTGTACAGGTCCCTTGCTCCTGGAATGTACGTAAAGAGACAGCCGCCGGGGCAGGCATCACCAGGCACCATAGCCCCGCAGGAACGTCAGGTGGGAGGAGCCATGGTAAACGTAGAATCCGGAGCATATACCCCGGAACTGCCTTCGGTGGAAGTGATGGTCACAACCTCTCTGACCATGAATGATAATTATATCATGCGTGATTCCTCCATATACTATATAAATGATGCTGACTGGGATCATTACAAACAGCATTCAATCTACAGGGATCCGTCAAAGGTAAACTACCGGCTTGTTGATTGAGACGCGATTATGATTAAACCGGAGGAGTTATGAAAAGACTTGCAATCTTTATTGCGGCGATGTTGTTTTTCATGGCGGGCATAAATACTGTTTATGCCTGGCAGCCGCAATTATATCACGCAAAAGAGGGGCTGCCGGGGATAGCATATCAGGCGGCGGACATGCTGGAGTACAATATTACCCGTGATTTGAGCAGAACACTGCCCATTATGACCACCAGCTTTGTGGATGTAAGCGACCTGGATCAGACCTCGGTTCTTGGCAGGCAGATGGGAGAACTCATGGGGTCCAGGCTTTCCCAGCACGGGTACAATGTGGTGGAGATGAAGCTTAGACAGGATTCCATGCGCATGGCCAGGGGAAGCGGTGAATTCGCCCTGTCCAGGGATATGGATCACCTCAAGGACTCCTGGGGGGCCCAGGCAATTCTTACCGGGACTTATCATGTACAGGGCGATAGAGCTATGGTTACCACCAAGCTGGTTAAAACAACAGACAATGCTGTTATCGCTTCCCATGATTTTTCATTCCGGCTGGACGGGGACCTCAAGGCCATGACCGAAGCGGAAACTGTGCCCTCGGAAGAAGAGGTGGAGGAGAAAAAGGTCAACGGCAAAGGGCCTCTGTCAGAAGGAGCAATTCTACTCAATCCATCCAGGAGTACAGATGCCAAGCTTATCCAGAAACGCCTGGCGGACCTTGGTCTATACCTGGACAGAATAGACGGCATATGGGGCAGAAATTCCAAACGGGCCCTGGAAATGTTTAAAAGCAAAAACCAGCTGCCTGATCCCCAGAAGTGGGATGCGCAGACCCAGATCAGGCTTTTCAGGAGTACGGGACAGTAAAAAGCAGGGCAGGTCAGGCCAGAAAATCAGGAATTTATAAAATAGTGTCAGTTGAGTTGAATCTTGCTGGAGAATGTTTGAAGCTGAAGCATTTAATGGGTGCACAGAGTAGGCAGAATTAAATTCCGATCAAAATTCGGGGGAAGATTATGAACAGGTTTTATTGTTTTGGGCTGGTGGGTTTGCTGCTGATTTTCCTGGCAGGGTGTGCTGCTCCGCGAGGGTATTGTCCACATCAATATGCAGATTCTGCAGTGTCTGGCAACGAAGTCCTGCATGAGGATTTTCAGCGCCCTGTTTGTCCTGGGTACCAGCCTGCATACAGGAGTCTTCCGTATAAGGTTCATCACTGGGACCTGCGCTGCAGCCCCAGGCCTGCTGATTTCAGGTTCAAAAAGCCTGAGCCCGGCCGCTGGTATCCCAGGTATTACGGTCCTGTCAGGCACTGGAGAGGCTGCTGGTAATGTGTCGTCAAAAACACAGGCGCACATAAGCCTCTCATCAGGACTCCTGCAGTCCCTGTAGCAGCGCCAGTATGTTGTCGCCCAGGACTTGGTGATTATATCCGCCTTCCAGGACAGCAAATACCCGTCCCGGGCAGGTGTTTTGGGCAAGGTCTTTCACCTGCCGGCCTATTTCTTGATAGTCCTGGGTGCTCAGATATCCTCCCCAGTCCAGGAGGTGGCGGTCAAAGCCGGCTGATACGGCAATGAGGTCAGGATTGCCGGCCTGTTCCAGCTCCCGGGGCAATTCGTCCATATCACCCATGTGCTGATAAATCACGTCTTCGCGGCCCAGGAAAAATCCCTGTGTGCCGTCCCCGAAATGCAGGTCTATATCCAGGATATAGGCTGAATTTATTTCACCTCTGTGAATCAGTCTTTCTACAGCTATGGCTACGTTATTGAACCAGCAGAACCCCCAGCAGAAATCCGGGCTGGCGTGGTGCCCGGGAGGGCGGATAAGGCCGAAGGCCGGCTCGCCCTGCATGGCAATATCGGCAGCCATGCAGGCGCCGCCTGCAGCGAGCATGGCTGCGCTGTAAATGGGCTCCATCCGCGAGATTTTGTCCACATGGGCCTGGGTGTGCACCAGCAGAATGTCTTCCAGGGAGGCCTCACGGGGTTCAATAAATTCGTACTCTTCCTGCAGTACCTGCCTGGCCCGGTCCAGCCTGCCTTCCTCGGCTGCCGGGTCCGTAGCGTAACTTTCCAGGAATTGTTTGTGAAAAACAATTTTCATAACCAGAACTCCTGATTAAC
The DNA here is from genome assembly GCF_000174435.1 of Desulfonatronospira thiodismutans ASO3-1. Lineage (NCBI taxonomy): Bacteria > Pseudomonadati > Thermodesulfobacteriota > Desulfovibrionia > Desulfovibrionales > Desulfonatronovibrionaceae > Desulfonatronospira > Desulfonatronospira thiodismutans. The sequence goes on along the minus strand of NZ_ACJN02000001.1, from coordinate 393,231 downwards.
GATTCAGCTTCTATGCCTTTTCCGCGACCCTGCGCGGAAAAAGAGGCCTCTACGGGGCACCATCAGTAAAAGGAAGGGATCTCATACAACCACCCCCGGCCCCTCCTTGGCTAAGGAGGGGAGTTTACGCCGTGCACGTAATCCAGCGGGGCAGGGTGTCAGCAAAACCATTATCATGGCGAGCAGCCATCTCCTCTTGCTCCATGAATACACAATTCCCCAATCCCTGAATCCCTGAATCCCTAATTCCTCAATACCTCAATACCTCAATACCAGAATCCCTTCCTGAATCCAGAATCCCAAGCCTACCATCCAATGGAATCCAGGGCCTTGCGAAGAACAGCAGCAGAATTCTGCAGGGCCTCGACCTCGTTTTGCTGCATGGGATTGGCCAGTACCTGACTTATGCCGTTGCTGCCCACTACGCACGGCAGGGACAGGCATACGTCTTTGATGCCGTATTCGCCGTTGACCAGGGTGCCCACGGTGAGAACACTTTGCTGGTTCATGAGAATGGCCTGGGTGATGCGCACCAGGGCCAGCCCTATGGCATAATATGTTGAGTCCTTTTTCTGGATTACGTGATAGGCCGCATTGCGAACATCTGACTCGATTTCCTTTTTCTGACTGTCCACCAGTTCCCCGCACATCATGCAGTACTCGGACAAAGGAATCCCTGCTATGTTCACCCGGCTCCATACCGGCACCTCGCTGTCTCCATGTTCACCCAGGATGTAGCCGTGCACGTTTCTGGCATCCACGTTGTAGTACTGGGAAATAAGATAGCGAAAACGCATGGTGTCCAGGACAGTGCCTGAACCTATGACCCTGCTGGAAGGGAGTCCAGAGACCTTCAGGGCTACATAAGTAAGTACGTCTACAGGATTGCTGGCAATTAGCAGTATGGGGTTGGGATTTTGTTCCAGGACTCTGGGAACGATATCCTGGATGATGCCGGCGTTTTTGTGCAGCAGGTCCAGCCTGGTCTCTCCCTCTCGCTGGGCCGCGCCGGCTGTGATGACCACGATCTGGGCGTCGCGGCACATTTCGTATCCGCCGGCCTTGATGTCCATGGGCTCCACAAAGGGCAGACAGTGGCAGAGGTCCATGGCCTCGCCCTGGGCCCTCTCAGGGGTGCGGTTTATCAGGCCAAGCTCCCGGACGAATCCCTTGATGGTCAGGGCATAGGCATAGGACATGCCCACCATGCCGGTGCCGATTATGGTTACTTTTTTGTGAAGAAAATTTTCCTGCATACAATATCCTTGTTATAAGATGCTACTATTGACCTGGAGAGTCAATCACTCCTGAGGCGTGATTTGTACAATGCTCTGGATTTATTGTGTTTTTCTAAAGCCCAACTGTCCAGATGCATTCATGATCTAACACATTGAAATCACAATTCTTTTTTGTTCGCATGTTAACAATTAACTGATAACTATTAACTTTCCAGTATGGATTAATTATTGAAAATATCTCATCAAATGGTAAAGATCAACTTTTGATTTATGCCTGATCAAGGGGGGGGGGATGGATGGTTTATCGCCTGCATTATACTCAAATTCTTCCGGTGGATGTCAACACCGCGTGGGATTTTTTTTCCCAACCGGCAAACCTTTGCCGTATTACGCCTGACTGGCTCTGCTTTGACATACGTTTTGCCCCGGATGAAAAAATGTACCCCGGGATGATCATTGAATACGTGATCCGGGCAGTGGCAGGCATTCCCATGCGCTGGTTAACTGAGATCACCCAGGTGCAGAAGCCGTATTTCTTCGTGGATGAGCAAAGACTTGGGCCTTACCGGTTCTGGCACCATCAGCATTTGCTCAAGGAAGCGCAGGGCGGGGTGGAGGTAACGGACCTGGTGCACTATTCCCTTTACCTGGGCCCTCTGGCATCGCCTCTGCATGTCCTGCTGGTCCGGCCCAGGCTGGAGGAAATATTTACGTTCAGACGAAAGGCTCTGACTGAAATCTTTGGTTGAACTTGTGGAACAGGAACTGTGTATAGTTTTCTTGAACCAGTCGCACATCCGGCAACTGCTGAAGCTGGAGGCGCAGTGTTTCACCCTGCCCTGGGATGAGACACAGTTCAGCCGGCTCATGACCGGGGAGCACTTCAAGGTGCTGGGGATGATGGAATGCGGTGAACTCAGGGGTTATCTTTCATTTCTGCATGTCCGGGACCAGGCTGAGATCATGAACCTGGCCGTGCATCCCGGAAAAAGACAAAAAGGGCTTGGCAAAAAGCTCATGAAGGCGCTTCTGGGCTACTGCCGCATACACGGGGTGCAGTGGATTTCCCTGGAAGTACGCATGTCCAATGTCCCGGCCATAAGCCTGTACCAGGGATTTGGTTTCAAAGAAGTGGGCAGGCGGGAGAAGTATTACACCGACACCGGTGAAGACGCCCTGGTGCTGCAGCTGGAACTGGCCGATGCCCTGAAGCTGCCTTTCAGTCAGAAAATCTAACTCGGGCTTTGCCCGCAACCCAATAAATAAAAGAGTTTTTTGACAGGATTGACAGGATTAAGAGCTTGATTAAGAGAAAAACATTTTTGTCCTGGCTCCCGGTTTAATGCCCTTGGGGCTTGCTCTGCGAGCAATTCACCCAGTTAAACAGACCTCTGGTCTACGGCATAGCCGTGTTTAACCGGGTAAAACGGGACAGGCGGAAGCCAGGCCAAAAGGTAATCACTCCAGCACTCACTTTTTTCCGGCACTCATGAAGAAGAAAGTGAGTGCTGGATGGTTAATGCAATCTGCGGCTTCCGGCTTGCCCTGTGAAATTCCGAAGGACAGCGCAGTTGATTTCACTGGGGCCGCTGATTGCTTATCCTGCTTGCCCCGTTGAATCTCTTCCATTCAACTGGGGTAATCCTGTCCAAGGCCTGCCACGCGTCCTGCCACGCTTCTTAGCGTGGTTCGCGTAGTTATTGTTTTTTGTGACAGCGTTTCAGGAGTAAGCCACTAAACCAGCAACCTGAAAATGCCCGAAGACCTCTGGTCCAGGTTGGTCAGTCCGAGTTTGCGGGCTTTTTTATTCAGGGTCTCCACCTGGTTGCCGCTGACCCGGCCCAGGAGTTCCGGATAGTTATGGGCAATGCCGGCCGGACGGTACTGACCCATGATGTATAAAGAGGAGGGGCATATAAATGGAAACAGCAAAATTGTTTGAGCGGCAGCTCTCAAGTTCCAGCCAATCTATGCTATTCTTTGTCGCCAGCTATACATCTTTAAAAATGGAACTGGTTTTTCCTTAAAAGAAGTAAAAATGGAAAATGTACCTCGTTTTTTCCGCGAGCCTCAATACGGGTTTTTTCTGTTCGGGCCGAGAGGAACCGGCAAATCCACATGGCTGGAGCAGACCATGGAGAATGCCGTATGGATCGATCTGCTCGATCCTGAGGCGCAGCGTCTGTACAGGGCACGGCCCGAGCGGTTGCATCAGGTGGTGGCTGGAAACCCGGCGGCCCGAGATGTGGTGATCGACGAGATCCAAAAGGCTCCAGCCCTGCTGGACGTGGTTCATGCCATGATTGAGTCGGACCGGCAACTGCGTTTCGTGCTGACTGGTTCCAGCGCTCGCAAATTGCGGCGGGGAGGGTTTAATCTTCTGGCTGGCCGTCTTATGGAAACATTCATGCACCCCTTTATGGCCGCGGAACTGGGTTCGGCCTTCAGCCTGGAGCACGCCCTGCGGTATGGAATGGTCCCCTTGGTGACGTCGGCCCCTGACCCCGCTGCGGTATTGCGGACTTATGCCTCGCTGTACCTGAACGAGGAAGTTCAGGCCGAGGCCCTGGTGCGAGACATAGGTGCCTTCTCCAGATTTCTGGAGGCCATCAGCTTTTCCCAGGGCAGCATTCTCAACCTGGCCCAGGTGGCCCGGGAATGCCAGGTGGGCCGTAAGACCGCGGAGGGCTACCTGGACATTCTGGAAGATCTGCTGCTGTGTTTCCGTTTGCCCGTGTTTACCCGGCGGGCCAAGCGCCATCTGGTCAGGCATGCAAAGTTCTATTTCTTTGACGTGGGCGTGTACCGCTCCTTGCGTCCTTCCGGCCCCCTGGATAGACCAGAGGAGATTGAAGGCCCTGCCCTGGAAGGACTCGTGGCCCAGAATCTGCGGGCATGGGCAACCTACCGGCAAACTCCGGCCCGTCTGTATTACTGGCGGACCAAGTCCGGCAGTGAAGTGGATTTTGTGATCTATGGTCCGGATACATTCTGGGCCGTGGAAGTCAAGAGATCAGGATCCATCCACAGCAAGGACCTGCGCTCTTTAAAGACTTTTTGCCAGGATTATCCGGAGGCCAGGGCCTGCCTGGCATACCTGGGCCGGGAGCGTCTGATGATCGATGGCATCTTGTGCATACCATGCCAGGAATTCCTGCTGGGTTTGGATCCGGCCCATCAGGGTCTGGCTGGCCCGGCCTATTAGGCTGTTTTCCGAACAACAAACTCGGCTGTGGTCTCGTCTTCTGGACTACTGCCGCATACACGGGGTGCAGTGGATTTCCCTGGAAGTACGCATGTCCAATGTCCCGGCCATAAGACTGTACCAGAGCTGCGGATTCAAGGAAGTGGGCAGGCGGGAGAAGTATTACACCGACACAGGTGAAGACGCCCTGGTGCTGCAGCTGGAACTGGCCCATGCCCTGAAGCTGCCTTCAGTCAGAAAATCTAACTCGGGCTTTGCTCGCAACCCAATAAAGAAAAGAGCTTTTTTGACAGGATTAACAGGATTAAGAGATTGATTAAGAGAAAAACATTTTTGTCCTGGCTCCCGGTTTAATGCCCTTGGGGCTTGCTCTGCGAGCAATTCACCCAGTTAAACAGACCTCTGGTCTACGGCATAGCCGTGTTTAACCGGGTAAAACGGGACAGGCGGAAGCCAGGCCAAAAGGTAATCACTCCAGCACTCACTTTTTTCCGGCACTCATGAAGAAGAAAGTGAGTGCTGGATGGTTAATGCAATCTGCGGCTTCCGGCTTGCCCTGTGAAATTCCGAAGGACAGCGCAGTTGATTTCACTGGGGCCGCTGATTGCTTATCCTGCTTGCCCCGTTGAATCTCTTCCATTCAACTGGGGTAATCCTGTCCAAGGCCTGCCACGCGCAGCGCGTGGTTATTGTTTTTTGTGACAGATTTTCAGGAGTAAGCCACTAAACCAGCAGCCGGAAAATGCCCGAAGACCTCTGGTCCAGGTTGGTCAGTCCGAGTTTGCGGGCTTTTTTATTCAGGGTCTCCACCTGGTTGCCGCTGACCCGGCCCAGGAGTTCCGGATAGTTATGGGCCATGCCGGCCGGACGGTACTGACCCATGATGTTTAAAAAGGTATCCTTGCTCAGGTTTTCTGCAAAAAACTGCAGCCACTCATCCGAGCCGGCCAGGTTGTCCGGCATGACCAGGTGCCGGATCATCAGTCCCCTCCTGGCGATGCCCTGATCATCAGTTTCCAGTCCCCCCACCTGGCGGTGCATCTCCAGGATGGCCTCTTTTGCTTTCTGGGGGTAGTCCGGGGCGTCTGCGTATTTGCGGGCCTGTTCGCTGTAGAAAAACTTGGAGTCCGCCAGATATATGTCCACAATGCCCTCCAGAAGCTTCAGGGTATGCACTTCGTCGTAGGAGCTGGTGTTATATACCAGGGGAATATTCAGCCCGTCACCAGCGGCCAGTTCCAGTGCCTGCAGGACCTGCAGGACCACATGGGAAGGAGTGACCAGGTTGATATTGTGCGCTCCCTGTTTCTGCAGCTGCATGAAGATCCAGGCCAGCTGATTTGGGTGCACTTCCTGGTGGGTGCTCTGGTTGTCGCTTATGTCGTGGTTCTGGCAGAAGACGCAGCCCAGGTTGCAGTGGCCGAAGAATACTGTTCCGGAACCGTTCTCACCCACCAGGGGGGCTTCCTCTCCGAAATGCAGATTGAACGCGGCCACCTGAGCCAGGGGGCCTGTGCGGCAGAATCCCAGTTCTCCCTCCAGCCTGTTCACCCCACAGTTGCGCGGGCACAGGCAGCATCTGGTTGACCACTGCCCGGCCTTGTCGATCCTGCGCTTCAACTCGCCTGTTTCCAGCGCCTGTAAGTAACCCGGCTGCATGTGCCTACTCCATTTTTGAGGTTTTAATTCTGCATATTCTCAGGTTATACTATGGTGCTGAAAGTCTGAACCGCCTCCGATAGTCGGATGAAAAATAGAATCTTTGTCCCGTGTCAGGTCTCTTAAAAGTTTTTTTGACAGGCTGTTTGTCGATCACGCAACTCAAGGTAAACTCTGGATAAAAACCGGACGTGCTGCTGGTCTTTGTCTGCAAGTTCAGAAAATGTATAACTGTCATTAAAGAAAATATACTGCCATCTGCGAAGATCTACGAGATCTATGCAGCTTCACTTCTAAGCAGTGGCCAGGCCCCCTGTTTAGAGGCATCAAGAACGACAACTTCAACGACAGTTCCATCCCCCGCATAACTAATATGTGTATTCCAGTCCTGGGAAGTTTCTCTGGTTATTTCTTTATTGGAAAGACGAATAACGAGGATATCGTCAGCTTCATCATAACTCACTCTCATGACTCCACCTCCCACTGAAAATGGTGCATTACTGTCTTTATTACCATCTTTTCCTATTTCGATACGCCTGCAAAAAGTTATTTTTGCAGGCGTATCATGAAGAGCCTGGTGGTATGCGATCAGCCTTTTTTCAGCTGTTCAGCCAGGAGCTCGGCTATATGCTTGACCTTGATGTCCTTGCCGTCTTTGGCCATGCCGCCGCGGATCTGCATGACGCATCCGGGGCAGTCGGTGGCCACGGCCGAGACCTGACCGGCCTGCAGGTTGGCCATTTTTTTGGCCAGCAGGGTCCTGGATACGGCAGGGAAGTTCATGGAGTAGCTTCCGCCGAAACCGCAGCAGACCTCTTCTTCGTCAGTGGGCACATACTCGTGGGCCAGGGCGATATTTTTGCGCGGGGCTTCGCGGACTTCCAGCCCACGGCACAGGTGACACGGTGAATGGTAGCCCACTTTTTTGCCGGAGTGCTCAAAGAGCATGGAGGACAGGCGCATTTCATCGCGGATATATGAGCTGAAATCGATTATTTTTCCGGTAAAGGCCTTGAGCCTGTCTTTCAGGTCCTTGTCCTTTTCCAGAAGCTTTGTGTAGCCGTGCTTCAGGTGCGAGGCACATGAAGCGCACAGGGTGATGATATGGTCGAAATCGTCGGGGTTTATGGCCTCCAGGTTCTGCCTGGCCACTTCCCTGGCGGCCTTTTTCTCGCCCATCATCAGGGCGGGCAGTCCGCAACAGGTCTGATCCATTGGGTGCTCCTGGGCAATGCCCCGGCCCTTGGACAGGATTTTCGAGGCAGCCTCCATCTGTTCCGGGTAAATAAAATCCACGGCGCAGCCGGAGAACAGGGCGACCTTTTTCCGGGGCTGGGTCACTCTGGGCTTTAAATCCTCCCAGCGGTCCCGGAAGGGTTTTGAGGCTATGACCGGCAATTTGCGGAAATCCTGGTCCTTCATGAAGATGGAGGGCAGGTGCCGCACGTATCTGGCCTCGGTGTCTGCAAAGGGCAGCTGGGCGAAGCGCATGTTTTTAAGCAGCGAATGAAAAAGGCGGCGGTTTTTCATGACCATGCCCAGAAGTTTGGACTTGGGGGGATGACCATCCTCGTCCTGGATCCGGGCGTGAATGTCTTTGATAAGTCTTGGCAGGTCGATTCCGGCAGCGCATATTTCCTTGCAGGCTCCGCAGTTTACGCAGTTCTGCACCAAAAGTCTGGCCTTGTCCTTGCCGTGGAAAAAGTATGTGGCCACCAGGCCGATGGCTCCGATGTATACGTAGCCGTACTTGTGCCCGCCCACCAGGCGGTACACCGGACAGACATTGGCGCAGGCACCGCAGCGGATGCAGCGCAGGATCTGGGAGAAATTCCTGTCCGTGGACAGTTTGCGCCGGCCATTGTCCAGAAAGACCACGTGCATGACCTTTTTGTTATCCGGTGCGCTTTTACATTCATTGGGTCCGGTGATCCAGCTGACATACGAGGTTATCTGCTGGCCGGTGGCATTGCGGGGCAGGGCCTTTAAAAGGCGCAGGGCGTCTCTCAGCTTGGGAGCCAGTTTTTCCAGGCCCACCAGGGCCACGTGTACCCGGGGCAGCGTGGTCACCAGACGTCCGTTGCCTTCATTGGTTATCATGCCCAGGGTGGCGGTTTCGGATATGGCGAAGTTGGCTCCGGTAATGCCCATGTCGGCATAGGCGTATTCCTTGCGCAGTTCCCGCCTGGCCACCTTGACCAGCTTGTGTACATCCGTGTCCTGCTTTTTCTTGGTCACTCCCTCAAAAAGGTCTGCAACCTGGTATCTGGAAAGGTGAATGGCCGGCAGGACCATGTGCGAAGGAGGCTCGTTTCGAAGCTGGATTATCCATTCCCCCAGGTCGGTCTCCACAATCCTGTACCCCTCCTTTTCCAGGTGGGTGTTGACATGGATTTCCTCGGCGGTCATGGACTTGGCTTTGACAATATTTTTGCAGTTGTTTTCTTTGGCTATGGAGGCGATTATCTCGTTGGCCTCTTTGGGATCCTTGGCCAGATGAACCTTTACCCCCAAAGCCTCGGCGTTTTTCTTGAACTCCTTGTACAAGGCGTCCATGCGGGACAGGGAGGAGTCCTTGGCCTCGGCTATTTCCTTTACCAGTGAGTCTATATCCATTCCGGCGAAGGCATTGGCCCGTCCTGTACGGTAGGCCACTGCAAAAGTATCCAGGGTCTTGCGCTGAAAATCGTTTTGCAGTTGCTCTTCAATTTCTTTCAGGTAGTCTTTCAGATTGTCTGCGTTAAGCATCAGGCATCCTCCAAAAGCAATATGTGAAGTTCCAGGGGGCCGTGCACACCAAGGGCCAGTACTCTTTCTATGTCGGCGGTGCGGCTGGCTCCGGTGATAAAGGACAGGTAGTTGGCCCCGTCTCTCAGCATTTCCGAGAGTTCTTTTTCGGCGTCATAAGAGCCCTGGCGCATGCGGGACAGAGGCAGAACCATGACATTTATCTCACAGATCATGGTGGCCAGCCTCAGGTCCTCGGAGGCTGATTTAAGTACCAGGGTGCCGGTTTCCGCCAGTCCCAGATCAGCCACAGCCAGACCGATATCTATACCCCCCAGGTAGCGGCGCAGCTCACTGGTAATGGTGGTAATGCCCTGTTTTTCCGCCTGGGAGGTAAGCCCGGAAAGGTTCTTGTCGTCCAGGGCCGGGGCAGCGATAACTTTTTCTCCAGGCTTAATTTCACACAGCTGCTGGGCCTCGTCAGAGACCGGCAGTTCACAGCCGGCCATGAGAAACTGACAGGCCTCCTTGTCCACGCAGATGTTGACCGTATAGTCGAAGGCCTCCTGCATGCTTTTGATATGCCGGACTTCTGCTGATACAGCCTTGGCCTTGGCAGTAAAGGTTTCCACCATTTCATTTTGCATTTTGTACCTCTATGATTGATGGTTCACGGTTGAACTATGAACTGGACAGGACTTGTGCAGTCTGGGTGGCTATTTCCAGTTCTTCGTTGGTGGGGATGACCAACACTTTTACCCGGCTTTCCGGGGAGCTTATTTCACATATCTCACCTCTGCGGACTTCCTGGTTGCGCTTTTTATCCAGGACTACCCCCAGACCGGACAGAGTGGCGCAGGAAAGCTCGCGTACCCGCTCATCGTTTTCGCCCACTCCGGCAGTAAAGCAGATGGCCTGGGTTTTGTCCAGTATGGCCATGTACTGACCTATGTACTGGGTCACCCTGCGGCAGAATATCTTCAGGGCCAGCTCAGCATCGCTGTCCCCTTTGTCTATACGGGCGTGGATGTCGCGCATGTCATTGTCGCCGCACAGTCCCAGGAGGCCGCTTTTCTTGTTCAACAGGTTGTCTATGTCCTGAATGGAATACCCCTTTTTGTCCGTCAGAAAAGCATGCAGGGCCGGGTCCACGTCACCGCTGCGGGTGCCCATGACCAGCCCGGCCAGAGGAGTCAGGCCCATGCTGGTGTCCACACAGCGACCCTGTTTTACTGCCGCCATGGAGCATCCGTTGCCCAGGTGCACGGTGATGCAGCTGGTCTGTTCCAGGGTCTGGCCCAGAGTAGCAGCGCACTGCTTGGCCACATACAGGTGTGAGGTGCCGTGAAAGCCGTAACGCCTGATTTTCAGTTCGCTGTAAAGCTCTGCAGGTATGGCCATGCGGTAAGCCTCGGGGGGCATGGTCTGGTGAAAGGCGGTATCGAACACGGCCACATTGGGAATTCCGGGCATAAGCCTCTTGGCTGTCTCTATGCCGGCCAGCCCGCCGGGGTTGTGCAGCGGGGCCAGGGGTATCTGGGCCCGGATGCCTTCTACAACGTCATCATCCACCAGGATGGGTGTGTTGAAGTCTTCACCCCCGTGAACAATGCGGTGGCCGATGCCGTTTATGCTGGAGACGTCCTTTATTACTCCGGTCTGCTCTCCGGTGATGAGTTTTACCACCAGGTCCAGGGCTGTGGAGTGATCCGGGATATCTTGTTCGTTTGAAAACACCTGGCTGGTGTCCGTTCCAGGCAGGCGCTCATGTTTGTAGGCTGAACCGGACTGCCCGATGCGTTCCACCAGCCCGGAGGCCAGAAGGGTTTTGTCCTGCATCTCCAGGAGCTGATATTTTACAGATGAACTGCCAGAGTTCAGTACCAGAATGATCATAATTTTATCCTAATCCTTTAATCCTTGAATGCTCAAATTTCTCAATTCCCGAATTCCTAAATTCCAGGTAACTATTCACCATGGTCCGGGAACTTTGCAAACAGGACGTAAAAACTCACTCCAAGGAAGCGTAAATCAAAACCTACACACTGGTTTGATAGGCAGGATATATTCTGTAGCATGCTTTGAATCAAGTTCGGTGTTTTACGGTTTTGATTAACGCTTCCTACGTCGTTCAGACAGTTTACGCCCAATTTGCAAAGCCCCCGGACCATGAATCCGCAACCAGGCGTTTTATCCAGCTGATGCAGATGGTGAATAGTTACAATTCCAGAATCCCAAAATCCCCGAATTCCTCAATCCGAGAATCCCTAAATCCCTCAATCCGAGAATCCACAAATCACGCATGCTGGGCCTGAATGGCGGTGATGGCCACGGTGTTCAAAATGTCGGCCACTGTGCATCCCCGGGAAAGGTCGTTGACCGGTTTGTTCAGGCCCTGCAGCACCGGGCCGATGGCCACGGCGTTGGCTGCGCGCTGGACCGCCTTGTAGGTGTTGTTGCCGGTATTGAGATCCGGAAATATGTATACGGTAGCCCTGCCGGCGACCTTGGAGTCGGGCATCTTGGCCCTGGCCACCTCAGGGTCGTAAGCAGCATCGTATTGAATGGGGCCTTCCAGGAGCAGTTCAGGGGCCTTGGACCGGGCTATTTCCGTCGCCTGGCGCACTTTCTTGACATCCTCCCCGGCACCGGATTCTCCTGTAGAATAGGAAAGCATGGCCACCCTGGGTTCCACTCCGAACTGTACTGCCGTCTCGCTGGACGAGATAGCGATTTCCGCCAGCTGCTCTGCAGAGGGGTTGGGATTGACTGCACAGTCGCCAAATACCAATACCCTGTCCGGCAGGCACATGAAAAATACTGATGACACTAATGAGATACCCGGCTTGGTCCTGATGAACTGCAGGGCCGGGCGAATGGTCTGCTGGGTGGTGGTGATGGAGCCGGAGACCATGCCGTGGGCATGTTCTTTGTAGACCATCATGGTCCCGAAATAAGTAGGTTCGGACATGGTGTCCCTGGCCACTTCCGGGGTCACGCCCTTGGCCTTGCGCAGTTCCAGATAAGTATCTGCGTAGTCTTCAAACTCCTTGGAGGATGTAGGGTCCAACAGCAGGGCCTTTTCCAGGTGCAGCCCCATCTGGGAGGCCCTGGTGCGCATCCTGTCCGGCTCCCCCAGAATGGTCAGGTCCACGATGCCCCGGCGAAGAAGGATATCCGCGGCCTGCAGGACCCGGTCCGAAGAGCCTTCGGGCAGGACAATATGTTTCTTGTCCGCTTTGGCCTTTTCCAGGAGGCTGAATTCAAACATAATGGGGGTGACCCGGGTGGACCGCTTGGCTTCCAGGCGGCTGAGCAGTGCCTCGGTATCCACATGTTCTTCAAAGGAGCCAAGGGCAGTGGCCACCTTCTTTTCATCCTCGGGGTCGATGCGCCCGTAAAGCTCCGTAAGTATGCGGGCTACTTTGAATGTATGTCCTTCTACAGCCAGGATGGGCAGGGGCACTCCAGCCCAGCCTTCCAGCAGTCTGGTCATGGAGGCCGGCGGGTGCATACCGCCGGTGAGAACGATCCCGGCCACTTCCGGATACGCCCTGGACTGGCGGGTGGAAAAACAACCCAGCAGGATGTCCGAGCGATCTCCAGGAGTAATGACCAGAGAGTTCTGAGTGACATAATCCAGAAAGTTGTTCACCTGCATGGCCGCCACCAGGTAATCGTCCACCTGGACATCCAGAAAATCCTGGCCGCTTATTACTTCGCCTCCCAGCCACTTGTGCACGTCATGCATGGTGGGTCTGCCCAGAGACTCCACTTCGGGGATGAGAAAACTCAGGCAGTCGGCCTCGTCCCGGAACTTGCAGCGAAGCCCGGACAAAATTTCATACTTGTCCTCCACCCGGGAGCGGTTGATGATGGTGGCCAGTATGTCCACGCCTTTTTCTATAAAGCTGTCAATGGCCATCTGGGTCTGGGATACCACCTGCTTGGGGTTTTTTTTCTGGGCGTTGGTTATGAGTATTACTGGTGAGCCCAGGTTGGCGGCTATTTCGGCATTTATATCATATTCAAAGGCCGAATCCGTGCCGACGAAGTCCGTACCCTCGCACAGGACAAAATCACAGTTTTTTTCCAGGGCCTTGTACTTGGACATGATATTTTCCATGAGCACGTAGTGCTTGCCCTGGTTGATGAGGTCCCTGGCCTCTTCCAGGGTATATGCGTAAGCATCCTCATAAGACTGCTGCAGCTGAAACCTGGACAGGATGAGGTGGATGTCGTGGTCCACCTTGCCTTCCTGCAGAGTATTGATGATGGGTCTGAAAAAACCCACCTTGCGAATATTGCGCCTGAGCATCTGCATCAGGCCCAGACAGACGGCTGATTTGCCGCTTCTGGGTTCGGTGTTGATAACGAATAGATTTTTGGCCATCAAGCGCTCCTGGTATTTTTCTTCTGCTGTCAGCCGCCTGATACCCGGCGACTGACAGCAGTTTTACAATGATTCAGCGTAAAGTTCCAGCACGTGTTTTACAGGCATGGAGGCTTCTTCCTGGGAAAGCATGTCCGCAAGCTGCAGCATGCAGGCAGGGCATGCCGTGGCGGCCATCTCCGCTCCTGAGGCTTTGATGTTCCGGGCCTTTTCCTGCCCGATATCCTTAGAAAGCTGGTAATGCTTGATATTAAAGCTGCCTCCGGAACCGCAGCATGATGGCCCGCCGGGGATCTCAGCCGTTTTGTATGTGCCGCCGGCCTCCAGTACCGCCCTGGGTTGAGCGCTGACCTTGAGGCTGTTTCGCAGGTGACATGGATCGTGATAGGCCACCGGTGTTTTCCGGTTATCGGATGTCTCGGGCTTGACCCCCAGGACGTCCACCAGGAACTGGCTTACATCCAGGATGTTTTCGGTTATGACCCGGCCCAGGCTGCCCTTGTGGTATTCCGGCCAGAGCTTGCGCATGGTGGCTGTGCAGGTGGCGCAGGGAGTAATGAGGTAATCCCATTTTCCGGCGGAAAAGAGTTCCACGTTCTGTCGCACCATAGTGGAAAAGGCGTCAGACTCCCCGGAGGACAGGGCGGGAATGCCACAGCAGGCCTGGTTTTCGGGCATGTAAATCCCCACCTGATGGTGCTTGAGGATTTTTATTACTGCCTGGCCCACATCAGGAAAGACCTTGTCAGTGACACATCCAGGAAAAAAGGCAACTTTGATGCCCGAGGATCCGGCCGGAGTATCCAGGCTGGGGACCTGCCTGTGCAGAGGTTTGCCGGCCAGCTTTTTGAAGTGGCGGTCCCGGATAAGGGGTGCATTGAACCTGGCGCAGGAAGTCCCGATTATCTGGTCAGCATCCTTGCTGAAGACCCCTTGAAAGGCGGAACTCATGGAAATAAGGGCGTTCATGAGTTTGGGCCTGGTGAGAAGACGCCTGAAAATGAGCCTCTGGGTGGAAGAGAGTCCGAGATATCCGTTTAAGATAGCCCTGGCCTTGAGGAAGATATCCGTAACTTTGACTCCGGAAGGGCAGTTGGCCTCGCATGTACCGCACAAAAGGCAGCGGTTCAGATTATCCTGGACCTCTTTGGGGTCTTTGAGCATCTCCTGGGACAGCCCTGAAAGCAGAGCCAGCTTGCCCCGGGTTACGTCGGTTTCCTTGCCGGATTTTGTGAACACAGGACACTGGGCCTGGCACATGCCGCAGCGCATGCAGCGCGTGAGCAGGTCATCCAGTTCCTGAAGCATCCTGGATAGTTGTTTTATATCGGCCATATTTTCCTCCCGGGGTTAAGCGAGCAAAGGTCCAAGCATCTTGCCCGGATTCAGGATATCTTTGGGGTCCAATACGCTTTTCATGCGGCGGGAGTATTCAATGGCGGCCAGGCCGTGTTCCTGGTGCATGAACTTGGACTTGGCGATGCCTATGCCATGTTCCCCGGACAGGGTGCCACCAAGATCCAGGGCCACGTCAAAGATCTCGTCTATGGCCTTCTCCACTCTTTCCCATTCCTGGGTATCGCGCTTGTCAGTAAGAATGGTCGGGTGCAGGTTGCCGTCCCCGGCATGGCCGAAGGTGCCTATGGTCAGCTTGTATTCCCGGGCAATGCGTTTTAAGGCCTGCATCATGTCGGGTATCTTGGAACGTGGCACGGTGGCGTCCTCCAGGACGGTTGTGGGCTTGACCCTGGCCAGTGCCGGCAGAGCGTCGCGCCTGGCCTGCCAGACTGCATCGCGCTGCTTGGCGTCCTGGGCCACTGTGAATTGCCTGGCTCCGAGCTTGTTGCAGATTTCCTGGACCTGAGCCGCATCGTCCTCCACCTGGGCCGGGTGGCCATCCACCTCCAGCAGAAGCAGGGCAGCGGCCTCGGTATTAAGGCCGGCTCCGCGGAAGTTTTCCACAGTCTTGATGGTGAAGTTGTCCATGAACTCAAGAGTGGCCGGGACTATTTTGGCAGCGATAATGGCTGATACAGCCTGAGACGCTGCAGCAACATCGTCGAATTCGGCCATCATGGATTTGATAGCCTTTGGGGGCGGCACCAGTTTGAGGATCAATTTTTCAAAGACGCCCAGGGTGCCTTCGGAGGCTACCATGAGTCCGGCCAGGTTGTAGCCGGTGACGCACTTGACCGTTCTTGATCCTGACTTGACCAGTTCGCCGTTGACGTCGAAAAAGTCCACGCCCATGACGTAGTCTTTGGTTACCCCGTACTTGAGGGCTCTGAGGCCCCCGGCGTTTTCAGCCACGTTGCCCCCCAGGGTGGATACGGCCTGGGAACCGGGATCTGGGGGGTACAAAAGACCCTTGGAGGCCACCTGGGCCGCGAACTTGGCAGTGATCACTCCAGGTTCTACCACAGCGTACAGGTCTTCTTCGTTTATTTCCAGGATGTTATTTAAAGCGGTGGTCAGGCAGACAATGCCTCCGGGATGAGGAATAGTGCCCCCGGATAGGTTGGTGCCGGCACCGCGTACTGTCAGTTTCAGTTCGTTGTCGTTGCAGAGTTTCACCACCTGGCCCAGGGCTTCGGAAGATGTCGGCCGGACCACCATGGCCGGGCTGACCTGATCCAGCACGGCCGAGTCATAGGAATAGGCGTGCATCTCGGACTCGCTGGTCATGACGTTGTCCTGCCCCACCACCTTGGCGAATTCTTTTTGCAGGCTCTCGTTGGACATAAAATGCTCCTTGGTAAGATATCCTTTGTTGGCCCCTGGTGCAGATATTTTACTGCACCAGGGGCATTGTCAGCTTGTTGGTTCAGAGTTTAGTAAAGACCCGGGAAGAGCACGAAGCTCATGAGGGTTACCCACAGGCCGGTTATTACAGCGTAGACCATGAATGGCCAGAAGGTCTTTCTCAGGATGAGCCCTTCCTTGCCGGACAGGCCCACCACCGCGCACACAGCCACGATGTTGTGGATGCAGATCATATTGCCGAAACCGCCGCCCACGGCCTGGGCCGCTACGATGAGCTGGTGCGGCAGGTCAAGCTGAGAGGCCATGCCCCACTGGAACTCGGCAAAGAGCAGGTTGGAAACCGTGTTGGAGCCGGTTATAAAGCCTCCCAGACCGCCGATGAAGCCGGCGAAGAAGGGCCAGGTCTGCCCGGCGATGGCGGCTATGGACTCAGCCAGGGCCAGGGGCATGGAGGGATAAAGGTTGGGGTTCAATGCCTCGTTTTCCACGCCGGATCCTCTGAAGATATGCACCAGGGCCACGGCAAAGAAAAGGGCTATGGCCGGGTTCTTGATGCGCTTGATGGCGTCCACCCAGGCGGTTTTGACCTTGTCTGAACTCATCTGGTGGATGAAGATAGTCAAAATGGCCACCAGCACAAAGGGGATGGTTCCCGGCAGGTAGAGTATAGCAATGGAGTTGGCCACCTCTTCATAACCCAGGATGTTCTGGAAATCTATAGTGATACCGGCCAGGAAAGACTTGAAAGGCAGCCAGTCCAGGCGGGTGAGCACCAGGATAAAGCCGATAAGGATGTAGGGTGACCAGGCCTTGAACTGGCTCATGCGGGCCTCAAACTTGCTGCCTTCGGCCACGCTGACAGTTCCTGTCCATTCAGGATCCCAGTCCTTCTGGGCGCCGAAGGTGAAAACGTCCTTGGGAACGGCAATGCCCTGCTTGGCTCCCCAGACCACGATGCCAAGACCGATGAGACCGCCTACGAGACTCGGAAATTCAGGTCCTAACAGCCAGGCCAGGAGCACATAGGGAATGGCAAAGGCAACAGAGGCAAAGATGCAGAACTTCCAGGCACCGAATCCATCAGACCAGGAGCGGTTGGGCCCGAAAAAGCGGGTGATGAATCCCAGCATGAAAATGGGCAGGATTATGGCCATGGGCAGGTGCATCAGAGATGACCACTGACCAACAACTATACCGAATGTTGTGGGATCGGAAAAGTTCAGGGTCTCTGCTCCGCTTTCCACCGCCCGGGTTACAAAGTCGTCAAGGGGTCCAAGCCCCAGGATAACGGGGGTGCCCACGGCTCCAAAGGTAACCGGGACGGAATTGAAGGTCAGACAGATGACCGCAGCTGCCAGGGCAGGAAAACCCAGGGCCAGAAGCAGCGGGGCAGCCAGGGCGGCTGGCGTGCCGAATCCGGCGGCGCCCTCGATAAAGGCTGCGAACAAAAACCCGATGATGATGGCCTGGACCCGCATGTCCGGTGATACATCCTGCATTCCGGCCTGGATGGTTTCCATGCCTCCCGAGTCTCGCAGGGTCATGAGAATGAGGATCGCTCCGAACACGATGATTAAAATTCCTATAGCGCCGATAATCCCTTCAATGGAAAGGGCGGCCACATAGCCCACCGGCAGCTGCCAGAAAATGATGCCGGCCAGGGCGGTTGCCAGCCAGGCAACCGGCATGGCCTTGGTGGCCGGCCAGCGCAGCCCGGCCATGAGAACCAGGGCGATAGCAATGGGTATCGCCGCTAAAAGGGCCAAAAATCCTACAGACATGGGTCAATACCTCCTTAAATGATTAAACATGTTCCTATATAAAAAAGCCCAACGCTTCTTGGCATTGACAGGTTATGAGCAGGTACTCGGCCTGATGAACGTATGCTGAAAAATCAATTCAATGTTTAGACCTGGGAAAGCATACAGCAGAATTCAGAACGCTACTACAAAAAATATGCCTGGATATCTTTTTAAAATTTTTTTTAATTATTTCAGAATGTTATGAGTCTTTCTCTTTCAGAAGTGCTCGGCAGGAGCAGGGTGTGCTGTGCGGAAAAACGGACAGATGCAGGGAGTCAATGTCTGCAAATTCTCAGTAAATGCCCATCTGAGGCTGATTGTATGGTTTGTGATACAGCAGATTAGTGTTGTCCTGAAAAACGGACAGAACGGTCTTTTGGTACTGTCAGCTTTCCAGGCCGTATTTTTTGAGCAGGGTATAGAAATGAGAGCGGGAAAGACCTGAAAGCCTGAGTATAGCAGGAACGTTGCCCGGGTATTTCTGAAGCAGGCATTGCAGGTATTTTTTTTCGCACTCCTGTTTGTAGGACTTGAAGTCGGAAATATCGGGCATGGGGGGGGAGTCGCCTTTTTGAGCCCAGGGGGGCGTGCCGTGACTGGATTCGTCCGGGGGACACTTTTCCAGCCTTGATCGGGTGACCTTGATGCGGATCTCCTTGGGCAGGTGCATGGAGTATAAATTGGTTTCCCCGGCGCAGGCTACCAGGGCCTGCTCTATGACGTTGCACAGTTCGCGCACGTTGCCGGGCCAGGAGTAGGCTTCCAGGGTTTCCAGAAAGTCCGCCCCCAGACCTTTGGATGCAATACCGCTCCTGGTGCACAGTTCGTCCGCGAAGTGCATGGCCAGGGGCCTTATGTCCTGGACCCGGTCCCGCAAAGGCGGCAGGTGCATATGCATGGTCTTGATGCGAAAATACAGGTCATTTCTAAAGGTGCCCTCACTGACCATGCCTTCCAGGTCCCGGTTGGTGGCGGCCATGAGGCGGAAATCACTTTTTTGCTCCCGGCTGGACCCTACCGGGCGGAACTTTCTTTCCTGCAGCACTCGAAGCAGTGATTTTTGAATCAACAGGGGCAGCTCTCCCAGTTCGTCCAGAAAGAGTGTTCCCTGGTGAGCCTGGCTGATGAGTCCGGTGTGATCGGCCAGGGCCCCGGTGAAAGCGCCTCTGCAGTGTCCGAAAAGAGTGCTTTCCACTAAGGAATCGGTTATTCCGGCACAGTCCACTACTACAAAGGGATGACCCGATCTGGAGCTGTTGGCGTGGATGGTGCGGGCCATAAGTTCCTTGCCCACCCCGGTTTCACCGGTGATAAGAATATTTGAATCCGATCCGGCGGCGCAGGCCAGAAGGTCATAGCAGGACTGCATGGCCGGGCTGGACCCGACCACCCCGGACAGGTCCAGGGCCCTGGGCCGGGCGCTTTCTTTCTGCTGCCTGTACTTGAGGGCCCTGGAGATGCTCAGTTTTATCTCCTTGATGGGTGAGGGTTTTAAGAGGTAATCCCAGACACCTCCCTCAATGGCCAGTTCCGCACCTTCGCTGTCCCCCCGGCCGGTGAGGATTATGACCTCCGGGGCGTTTTTCAGGGCCTTTATTTCCGGCAGCAGGTCCAGGCCGTTGCCGTCGGGAAGGCCCACGTCCAGTAGAACCAGGTCGAAGCAGTCTTCCTGCAGGGCCTGCTTAGTGGAGACCAGGTCTTTGGCCAGGTGATGCGGGATGTCCTGGCGCGACAGCAGGCTGGCCATTGTGGATTGTACTTCCGGGTCATCGTCCACTACCAGTACTCGGGGCATAATATCTCGTCTCTCAGGTTTTTCAGTCAGTTATGGCTGTTGACACCGCCTGGGACAAATCAGCCTGGTTGAAGGGCTTGGACAGGGTGAGCCTGATGTTGTCCGGCTGCTCAATGCCCTCCAGGGCCTGGATACGCCCGGTAATGAGCATGACCGGGAGGTCCGGGTGCTCTGCCTGGATCTTTTTTGCCAGTTCGATGCCGTTTAAGCCGGGCATGTCAAAGTCTGTGATGACCAGGTCCAAGGGAATGTCCTGGCCCAGGATTTCCAGGGCTTTCTGGGCACTGGAGGCGGAAAAAACACTGTAGCCCATGGCCTGCAGGCTCCTGGGGGTGGTTTCCAGCAGGTCCTGGTCATCTTCAACAAAGAGCAGGGTTCCACTGCCTCTTTTCAGGGAAGCGCCGGAAGGGGATGATTCCTGGTTGCCGGGCTCCCGGGCGGGAAGCAGGATTTCAAAGGAGGTGCCTTGGTCCGGACTGCTGTCCACCTGGATGACCCCTTTGTGGTTCTTGACTATGCCCAGGACCACGGCCAGACCCAGACCGGTGCCCCCGGACTGGCTCTTTGTGGTAAAAAAAGGATCAAAGATTTTGTCCAGGTCCCGACGGTCTATGCCGGGCCCGGTATCTGATATCTCCAGCCTGAAGGCTTTGCCGGCAGGCATGTCCAGTTCTTCGGCCCGGTATACATCCAGCTCTATTTCCTCCAGGTTTATCGTAAGGGTGCCTTTCTGGTCCTGGATGGCCTGGAAGGCATTTGTGCACAGGTTCATTACCACCTGGGAAATCTGGGTGGGATTCACGTTGACCGGTTCGTAGCCGCCGCTGACACTGGAACGGACCTCTATGTTGCGGGGCAGCGAGGATTGCAGCAGAGATACTGAATCCCGCACCAGCTCGGGCAATACCGTGGGCCGGAAGCCCTCCTGGGAGGGACGGCTGAAGGTTAGAATTCGCTGGACCAGGTCCCGGCCCCTGTGAGATGCTTTGAGTACCCTCTCCAGATCCTGGTAAGCCGGGGAGTCCGGGTCCAGATCTCCCTGGGCCAGTTCAGTGGAATTCATGATGGAGGTAAGTATATTGTTGAAGTCGTGGGATATGCCACCGGCCAGGGTGCCCATGGCCTCCATTTTCTGGGACTGCAGGAGCTGGCGTTCCAGGTTTATCTCGTTGGTGATGTTTTCCGCAGTACTCAGCGTACCGACTATTTCCCCCTTTTCATCACGCAGGGGAATTTTGTTTACCTCCAGCCAGGAGGAATCGCCATCTTGATCCCTGACCGACATGCGCACCTTTCTAAGGGCCTGGCCGGTCTGAAGCACCTGTTTGTCCATGCGGGCGGCCCACTGGGCGAAATCCCGGGAGGGCATGAGCAGGGAATCCGTCTGGTGCATGATCTTGTCCGGGGACTCTATGCCGAAAAAGTCGGTAAAAGCCTGGTTGGCCCCCATATAGCGCTGGTTGAGGTCCTTCCAGCAGACGAGCTGTGGAATAGTGTCCATGAGGCTCTCCTGAAAGGCCAGCTGGTTGCGGATCCGGCTTTCCACAATGCGTTTATGAATTATGCTGCGCACCAGAAAGGCCAGGATAATTACAAGCGCCCCCAGGCTGGACATGATCACCCAGAAAACCTGCTTGTCCAGTTCGTAAAAGGCCGGGGGCTCATTTATGAGGACGCTTTCCGGTGGTAGTTGGGTCTGCTTTATGCCCTGCTTTTGCAGTACGTTGTAGTCAAACATGTTTTGATCCACAATATCGTGGATTATGGGAATGTCGGCAGGGCTTTTGCCTTCCAGGATATCCAGGGCCATGCCTGCGGCAATGGAACCGTGCTCAAAGCCGCTGATGAGGTTGCCGCCCACCATGCCGTGGCCCAGGAGAAACTCCCAGTTGCTGTAAATGGGCAGGTCGCTGAACCCTGCTACATTCTCCAGTACTTCACCGGCGGAAAACACCTGTCCTCCAGCGGAATAAAAAAAAGGAATGAAGTAAACCAGTGTGTCCTGTGGCAGGTCTTTGACCTTGTCTGCAATCTCGTCTAAGGAGTACTGGGTCCAGAACTCGAAATCCAGCCTGCCCTGAAAATCAGGTATAGCTTCCTTGATCTGGCCCTTGATGGCTATACCCGTGGTGGATTCGTCGCCTATGACCACCATGCGGTTTTTGTCCTGGTGAATGGAAAGGGCCAGCTCCAGAGTCCTTTTTACGTTGAAGTTTTCCACGATGCCGGTGGTGCGTTCCCGGTCCAGAAGTTCTTCTTCCAGGTAATTGATGCCGCAAAAGACTATGGGCAGCCCGGGAAAAAGCTCGTCTCCATAGTCCAGCATGAAATCCAGGGCATCATCGTCGGACACGATTACTATGTCGTATTCTTCATTCGAGTACTTTTCGCGGTAGAGCTCCAGGAGCCTTTTGGTTACGCCTGGACGGTGGAACACCTTGGTATCCATATACTCCATCTGGATTTCCACCCGGTGCCCGGACTCCTGGAATCTGTGCCTGATGCCTTCGCGGATGTCGTCTGACCAGGCATAGCCGTCGTGGTAGGAGTTGAGATAAAAAACTGAAAAGTCCCCGGCGGCCTCTTTTTGTGAAAAGCCCGGGGATGGGGTGATGAGTATTGCTAAAAGGGCAAGCAGTATACGGGTCAGCACTGGCAAAGCTTGTTTGGGCATAAGGTTTTGGGCTCTTCGACGTATTGTATGGATTTGAACCATGTTCAAACTATTCACATTTTAATGCTACCAACGGCTTTTTGGGCATCAATAGTGACAAGCAATTCATCCTGGAAGAATTTCTCACGCCCGGGCCGAAGCGGCCCTAGAGCCACGGAGCAAGGCACGAGGAAGAGAAAGCAGGAGTAAGAGGTTTAATATCCATATCCCCCGAGTTGGGGGCTATGAATAAGATGCTCCCCGCCTGGGGCGGGGGACCTTTTTCATTACTGCAACTCGCAGGAATGAAAAACCGACCTCTCTTCTCCCAAGCTCTGCGACTCAAGCGAGTCTTCGAGCGGGCGAGAGATAAAAATAATATTCATTTGTGAGCAGTTAATCCACATCAAACGTCGAGGAACCAGGTTTTGTAACTTTTCATCATGACTTCGTCTGTCCATTACCAGAGAACAGGATAAGAGACAAGGCATGGTTACCAGTCTCAGCTCTAAAATCAAACTCGAGCAGCCACTCCTTGTAAAGCCTGACACTGGATTTTATTGTAAATTGACAGGTCAAAGTCAATATAAAATACTTGACAACAGCCTGCAGATAATACATATATTCCCGCGTTTGGAGTCGGCTGCAGCGGGCAGCCCAGGCAACCCTAACAGGAGCTTTAGCATCCATGGAAGCAGACAGTATCAGGCGCTTTCAAGGCGCTGATCATCAAAACCCGGAATCCGAAGCACCGCCTTCAGGTGAAGAGGCGGCAGGAGCCGTGCACTCCGGATAAATATCCCCGCATGTTCTCCTCCTGGCCGCTGCTTCACTGCATGGCGGCAACTCTTTAAGGAGGTGAACCAGATGTCTACACCCTATATCAACCATTCCCTGCAGAAATACCTTGAAAAAAATGAAACAGGTCTGCTGCAGAAATTCTGCAAGAGCCTGCATCCCCAGGATCTGGCCTGTGCCCTTGAACCCGTTTCTTCCAAAGAAGCGGCCCGAGTGCTCTGCATGATTGAGCCCGGGCATGCCTCCCGTGTGTTGGCCCACATGAATACCCAGGACCAGGCCGGCACTGTCAGGCATATGCCTGCAAATCTTCTGAATCATATCGCAGGTGCTGCATCAAAGAATGCAGGAAGTGTATACTGTGGCCAGGTTTCTGAAGAAAGAGGCAGGACACTCTGGAATACTTTGACCCGGGACTGGAAACATGATCAGGCAGGTGCTCGTTCGTACGGGGAAAGTGCTGCCTGATAAATCAGAAGCAAATAAGCAGGAAGCCCGGGAACATCTTGTTTCAGGAAATTGCCTGTATCTGACCCCGGGCCTTTATGTGCGGCTGGACAACCTGGTCAGGGAACATGCAGGCATGTTTCTGGAAGTCTTTGACCTGGACGAGCGACGCTCCGGGGTGCTTGAGCCCATGGACTGGGCGAACTGCAGCCCCGCCGGGAGCGACAGGTACAGGCGCAGCAGCGAAAAGGTATCGGCTGAAATTACCGCAATCGAAATCGCCAACAAGATCCCCTTAGACGAGATCCGGTCGGCCAGGCGGCTGGAACTGGATCTCGTCCGGGATATCCCTCTGGAATTATTTTACGAGTGGCTTGTCTGGCATGAGATTCATCACAGCGTACATGATGATCCTGTGGTTGCCGCCGGCCTGGATAACTGCGTTCATCCGGAAATCAAGAGCGCCGGGGACCGGATAAAAATCATGCAGGCCATGGAGCTGGAAGCGGACCGGGCCTCATTTAACCGCCTGTTCCCGGAGCGTACCCTGAAGGCCGCGACACCAGCAGGCATTAAAAAGGTTCGAAGCATCGAGCCGTACCTTGTATTGCTGCACGAAATCCGGGCAAAGCGCGGTATCAAAAGGAAGTGATCATTTAAAAAAATCACCCCCAACCCTTATCCGCAGCCTCCAGCTATCCCCTCCGGAACAGCTTTTGGTCTTGACTGGTCTTAAGCCGGAAACATCAGTGCCTTTATACGCTGCATCCAGGCCTTCTTCAATGAGACCTTCCATTTCCAGGACCACCATTCCGGATTTTTCCAGGACAGTTCTCGGGGTATCCCCGACAGCACTTATTATCACCGCCCGGCAGTCCTGCAGGACCCGGGCCATTTCATGCCAGCGCTGTAATCCGCCTCCGGCTTCCGGGGCCTGCCTGGACTCCACCAGCTTGTAGTCACCATTGGACCGGGTCCATATCTGAAACTTTTCTGCATGGCCCAGGTGCTGGTTTACCAGCATTCCTTCCCTGGTGGCCACCGCCACATGGGGTCGCTTTTCACTGTCGTCGGGGATTACCGGTCTGGCAGCAACATCGCGCATGACAGGTGCAAGCTCTAAGGATCTGTCCCGGTCCAGAAGGCCCACTGCATCGGCCCGGCATCTGCGGCAGTGGGTCATCTGCGGTACGTGCTGCGAGGCTTTTTTCCGGAGGGAATCTATAAAAGCCTTATCCGGTTCGTCTATATTTTCAAACCTGGCCCCGGGACTCGGATGCACCGGGATGCAGTTCAGCAGGCTTACATCCATTTCTCCGGCTTTTTCAGCTATATCCTGGATATGATGGTCGTTTATTCCCGGCAGGACAATGGAGTTCATCTTGACCAGGATACCATTTTCCCTGAGCTTCAAGATCGCTTCCTTCTGTCTGGACCAGAGTAGAGACGCCGCTTCCCTGCCCTGGTAAGCGACTTTGCTGTCCCTGACCCAGGCATATATATCCTTGCCTGTTTCCGGGTCAATGGCATTGACGGTTACTGTGGCATGGGTCACGCCCAGCTTTTTTAGCTCTGTTACGTGATCAGGCAGATTCAGGCCATTGGAAGACAGACACAGCAACAGATCCGGAAACTCACTGCGCACCCTGGCGATGGTTTCCAGGGTCTGGGGGGCATTGGCCATGGGATCCCCGGGACCGGCTATTCCAGCTACTGTCAGACTGCCTTCGAGCCTCTGGACCTCTTTTAGATATTCCACCGCCTGAACCGGGGTAAGCACTGCAGAGGTTACCCCCGGCCTGGATTCATTGACGCAGTCATACTTGCGGTTGCAGAAATTGCATTGGATATTGCACTTGGGGGCCACCGGCAGGTGGATTCTCCCACATCCCCCTTTTGCTTTTTTGTTGAAACACGGGTGTCTGGAGAGGTCTAATTTACTCATATTGGTCTCCGATGTTCAGACGGCTTGAAAGTTTTCCGTCACCGCCTCAGGTATTTTATATTCAGACCGGATCAGGGATTCTGCCTACATGTAGCCCCAGCCCAGATCGGCATCTTCCTGTCTTTTTTCCAGCAGGGTATTTACGATTCTCATGAGCAGGTCGTAGGCTCCTTCATAACCTGCATGCCTTATGCGTCCAGCCCCCATGCGGTCATGTACTGGAAAGCCTACTCTGATAAGAGGTATGTCCCATTTGCCTGCAGCTATGCGATAAGCCTTGCTGTTGCCCAGGATAAAGTCCGGCTCCAGCTTTTCAGCCTCTTCCACTATCTGGTAGAAATCCACTCCGGATAATACAGAGGGCGTCTGTGGCAGCATTCCGTCACAGGCCTGTTCGATGCTTTTCTGCATCAGGCCGCTTCTGCCTCCGGATGCAGCCAGCACCGGCTGCACACCTGTTTCCGCCAGAAAGGATACCAGTCCTGTTACCAGGTCTTCTTCGCCATAGATCAGGCACTTCTTGCCGAACAGATACTTGTGCGCATCCACGTATGCATCCACCAGTCTGCCCCGCTCCAGCATCTGCTCCCGGGGCATGTCTTTGCCTGAAATCCGGGACAGGGTCTGCATGAAAGCATCCATGCCCCGCAGTCCTATGGGCAGGCCCAGGCGGTGTGCAGGTACATTCAGGTTTTTTTCAAGCCACCCGGCAGTACTCAGATCGTTTTTTATGCAGTTGCCAAGTTCGATGCAGGCGGGGCTGCCGCCCAGGGATTTGAGATCCTGCATGGACGTGCCGCCGGAGGGGACCATCTCAATGTCTTCCTGGATGGTTCCTTCCAGGGTCTCGGAGATGTCCGGCAGGATGATACCGGGAATATCAAAATCACGCATGACCCCTTTCAGGTGCCGAACGTCCCAGGGGGAGACAAATCCCGGCAGGACTGTAATTTTGCTGTGGGGCAGGGGGTCCGGCTCAGCCATTTGTATTGCAGTCTGCCTGATGGCCCTGTGAAAGCCCTCCATATGGGTGCCGGAATAGCTCGGAGTGGATACGTGGATGAGTTCCGGAATTTTTAAATGTGCAAATTCTTTCTTAAATCCGGACAAAATCATGGGCACGTCGTCTCCAATGGTCTCTGTGAGGCAGGTGGAGGCTATTCCGATGATATCTGGATTGTATTTGTCCATAACATTGATGATGCCCTGCATCAGGTTGGGACCGCCGCCATAGATGGCCTGGTCCTCCCCCAGAGCAGAAGATGCTATGTCCACAGGTTCCCGGAAATGGCTGATGATGTACCTGCGCATGTAGGTGGCACAGCCCTGGGAACCGTGCAGGATGGGCATACAGCCTTCGAGGCCTTTAAAGGCAATGCAGGCCCCCAGGGGAGTACACAGTTTGCAGGCATTGGTAGTGGAGACATAAGGTGTTGCAGCATCCAGCATGATCAATCCTCCATGTTTTTGTGGTTTGTCATGCCGCCGGCCCTTCGGGGGACAAAATTCCAGACCGGGCTCATGACTGTGGAGTGTACTTCGCGGGCAAAGTTGACCATGCCTTCAAAGCCTTCCAGGGCCAGCTTGCGCTCATGATTGTGATCACAAAAGCCGATGCCCAGCTTATAGGCTATGGGACGCTCCTTGATGCCTCCAACCAGAATATCCACGTCCTTTTCCTTGATAAAACGGGCAAGTTCAGAGGGGTTGGTGTCGTCTACGATAATAGTGCCTTCATGGCACATGTCAGCCATTTCCTGGTATTCCTCCTTTGTGCCTGTCTGGGACCCGACGATCTCCACCTGCATACCCAGGTGCCTGAAGCACTTGATGAGGGAAAAGGCCTTAAAGGCTCCGCCCACGTAAATGGCTGCTTTTCTGCCTTCCAGGTCCCAGCGGTATTTCTGCACTTCCGGGTGTATGGCCTGCAGTTCCCGGCGGACAATTTCCTGGGTCCTGGCTGCTATGCCCGGGTCCTTATCCTGGAAGAAATCAGCGGTTTCATACAGGGCCCTGGCCATATCCTCCATTCCAAAATAGGAGACCTGCTTATAGGGGATGCCGTATTTTTCCTGCATCATTCTGGCCAGCTCCACGGTGGCTCCGGAGCACTGCACCAGGTTCAGGGAGGCTCCGTGACATCGTCTGATGTCATCCACCCGGCCGTCTCCGGTTATGTTGGCCACCACTTCTACTCCCATGCGCCGGTAATAATCCCTGATGATCCAGGTCTCCCCGGCCAGGTTGAAATCCCCCAGGATATTGACTGCCACCGGGGAAATATCACTGGTGTCAGCCGAACCCACCAGTTCAAACATGGCCTTGCAGGCGGCCTGGTATCCGGCCCTTTTATTGCCTTTGAATCCCTCGGACTGCACCGGGATGACCGGTATATCCTTTTCCCGGCTGACCTTTTTGCATACTCCTGCCAGGTCATCCCCGATGAGTCCCACGATACAGGTGGAGTAGACAAAGGCGGCCCTGGGGTCATGGCGCTCGATGAGTTCCACCAGGGCCTGGTAGAGCTTTTTTTCTCCGCCGAATATGACATCCTTTTCCTGGAGATCCGTGGTAAAACTAAGGCGGTACAGTTCAGGACCCGAGGACAGGGAGCCCCGGATGTCCCAGGTGTAGGCTGCACAACCCACCGGGCCGTGTACTAAGTGCAGGGCATCGGCAATGGGGTAGAGCACCACCCTGGAGCCGCAGAATACGCAGGCCCGTTGACTCACGGCTCCGGCCAGGCTGCCTTTGTTGCAATCCAGGTCAAAGGGAGTGGTCCCTTTCTGATAGACCTGTTTCTGTCTGTCTTTAAGCAATCCAGGCTGCATTTTATCTTTCCTTTTGTGTTTTACGGGCATGCGCAACAGTACAGATCACAGCACCAGTTCGAAGCATTCGTCCGGGCTGTCGCGGTCCATACGTTCCAGAAGTGTATTTATCATGGCACTTAAAAAATGCATGCCGCCCTTATAGCCAACGCTTGGGAAATAGCTGTGTCCGGTACGGTCCAGTATGGGAAATCCGAAGCGGACAAAGGGTATGTCCTCGGCCCGGGCAATGTATTTACCGTAGGTATTGCCCACCAGCAGGTCCACAGGCTCCTGCTTGATAAGCTGATGCAGGTAGAACAGGTCCTGGCTGTGGCCGAATACAGCATTGGGCACAGTGTCATTTAATATTTTTTTCATGCGTTTCTCAAAGGCCTTGCCCGGAGTGCCGGTGAGCACGTACACAGGCTGCATGCCCATGCTGACCATGAATTCGGCCATACTGATGATCTGGTCCGGATCTCCCCACAGGGCCACTTTTTTTCCGTACAGATAGTGCTGGTAGTCAGTCATCATATCCACTAGGCGGCCCCGGTCATCCAGCATGGCCTGGGTCGGTGAGGCTCCTGTGGCGTCCATGACAGCCTGCACAAACCTGTCCGTGGCCTGAACCCCTATGGGTATATCGCACAGGGTAAAAGGGACACCGGCTTTCTGATCCATGTAGGTGGCAGCCTCAAGAGAGGAAAAATGTCCCATGGCTATTGTATGCAGGCTGTTTCCGGTCTGCTCGAGCTCCTGCATCTTTATGCCGCCTTTGGGATACATGCTGTATTCACCTGTTTTGGGGGTATCCAGTACATCCGAGGTGTCTGGAAAGACCAGCTGTTTAAGGCCCATCTCAGAGACCATGCTTTTTATTTTGCGCATGTCCGCCGGTTCCACGTATCCGGGCAGGACATTGATCTGGTCTTTGATTTTATGTTCTGCCGGATGGGTGAAATAAGAGGCTATGCCTTTGACCATGTTGGAAAAGCCGGTGACGTGTGATCCCACATAGCTGGGGGTACTGGCATGGATGACCTTTTTGCCCCTGGGCACAATACCGTCGTCTTCAGCCTTTTTGACAATGGTCGGGATGTCGTCGCCAATGGTTTCGGAAAGGCAGGTGGTGTGTACGGCAACCACATCAGGATCATAGGCCTGGAAAATGGTTTTCAAAGATTGTCTCAGGTTGGGGCTTCCTCCGAACACCGATGCTCCTTCAGTAAAGGAGCTTGTTGAAGCCATGACCGGTTCCTTGAAGTGCCGGGTTAAATGACTTCTGTGATAAGAGCAGCATCCCTGGCTGCCGTGGCTGTGGGGCAGGCAGCGATGGATTCCCAGGGCCGCATACATGGCCCCAATGGGCTGACAGGTCTTGGCCGGGTTGACCCGGAGGGCCTTCCGGGATGTAACTTCTGCAGGTGTATGGTCCAGCACTTTAGTTCTCCTTGGATGTTTTGATTAGTCGGTTCCCAGATCTGCCGAAAGCAGCGGCTTTTTCTCAAAGGGAGGGACTGCAAGCTTCCAGGCCGGGTTGTTGATCATCATATCGATATCCCGGGCGAAGTTGACTGCCCCTTTATATCCGGCAAAGGGCCCGGAATAATCGTAGTTGTGAATCTGCTTGCTGGGAACGTTGAATTTTTCGATTACGTACTTGTCCTTGATCCCGGAGAGGATAATATCCGGCTTAAGAGTTTTGATGAGTTCTTCCAGTTCCAGATGGCTTATGTCGTCCACCACGAGAGTGCCCGGGGGCATATCCGGAATCATGCCGTGGTAGTGCCCCAGTACAGATTCCTGTTCGAGCTCCTTTTTCTTTTCAGGAGAAACCCGGGGGCTGTACTTTTCAGGATCAGGCTCCACTTTGAGTTCTTCTATGTTCCTGCTGTCAGCATCTACCTTGATTTTCCCTGCTATGTGACTGCCTTCGTAGTCGTCTCTGTGGGCGAATTCATAGCCTGCCGCTACCGGCTCCATGCCCAGGTCGCGTAAAAGGTCCTGGTAGTGATGTGCCCTGGAGCCTCCCACGAAAAGCATGGCGGTTTTACCCTGCAGACGTTCCCTGTAGGGGGCCAGCTTTTGCTCCACGCTCTCTTCTTCTTCCTTTATTACTTCTTCAATCCGCCTGGTAAGCTCAGGGTCTTCAAAGAACCTGGCTATCTTGCGCAGGGATTTGGACATGGCCTTGACCCCGATGAAATTGACCTTGGCCCAGGGTATGCCGTACTTGGTTTCCATCATCTCCGCCAGGTAGTTGATGGACCTGTAGCACATGATGAGGTTTAAAGAGGCCATGTGCGAGGAGGTCATGGAATCATACTTGCCGTCCCCGCTGAAGGTAGCGGCAATTTTGATGCCGCATTTTTCCAGGATTCTTTCTATTTCCCAGGCATCACCACCGATGTTGTACTCTCCGAGTATATTCACACTGTATCCGGGGATAGCCTCGTCTTTTGTGCCCACTGTCTCGTTGAACAGTTTGTTGTTGGCAATGTGATGGCCTGCAGACTGGCTGACTCCCTTGTAGCCCTCGCAGTTGAAGGCCAGGACCTTTACTCCCAGCTCTGCCTCTGCTTCCCTGGCCACGGCCTGAACATCGTCGCCTATCAGGCCCACTGGACAGGTGGCATGCACGCTTATGGCATTGGGTTTAAAGGTCTCCCAGGCTTCCTTGATGGCCTGTTTGAGCTTTTTTTCCCCTCCAAAAATAATATCTTGCTCCTGCATGTCCGTGGAAAAACAGTACGTGGAATAGTTTTTTCCATCTTCGCCGGGCTTGAAGAGATTGCGCCTGGTGAGCCAGGCGTAAAACCCGCAGCCTATGGGACCGTGAGTGATATGAACCATATCCCCCACCGGGCCCAGCACAACCCCCTTGCAGCCTGCATAGCAGCAGCCCCTCTGGGTGATGATGCCCGGCACAGTCCTGTTGTTGGCCTGAATGCTCTCCCGGGCGGGGTCCTCTTCCTTGCGCACCAGGATATGGTCTTTTCGTTTTTTGGCCACTTTGGCCGGATATTTCTTCAGGATGTTGTCTACAAATTCTTCCAGGTCCACGCTGGGACATGATTTAAGATCTGACATGCTGTATCTCCCTGGTCCTTAAAAATTGTTGAATATGTTCATGGGATGGTTTTTGTTTTCATTGCTGCATTTCATCAATGGCCTGAAGGCCCTCTTCTTCGGTCCTGACCCTCAGGACGTCACTTATGGGCAGAACGAATACCTTGCCGTCCCCCTGGTTTCCTGTACTGTTTTCCTGCATGATGATATCCACCACCTCCTGTACCTTTTGCGGAGGTACTATGAGGCTTAACATCCGTTTGGGGATAAGCCTGCCGCCCTGGGAAAGGATGGGCAGTATCTCCCCGGCATCTTCAGGGGACCTGTTCATGGCTTCCAGCATTTCAAAATCCACAGGACGACTCCCACGGCCCATGCATTTCACAGCCGTGAATGAGGGCAGGCCGGCAGCCACCAGGGCCTTTTTTGTCTGGTTTATTTTATTGGCCCGGATAATGGCCATCACTTCTTTCATAAACTACCCCTTCTATGTTTCCTTTACTCCGGAAGAGACAGTATAAACTTCATCCACCGGAGATATGAATATCTTGCCGTCGCCGAAGCTGCCTTTGCCTGTGCGGGCGCTGTCCAGGATGGCCCTGGTCACAAACTCCTTATCTGCATCAGGGATCACGGTCATTATCATCTCTTTGGGCAGTTCGTCGTAGATTACCTCTCCCAGCTTGAGTCCTCTCTGCTTGCCCCGGCCGGCTACTTCCACCTTGGTCAGGGCCGGATATCCTGCGTCCAGCAGAGACTGCATTACCTCTGTAGTTTTTTCCGGCCGGACAATGGCGCGAATCATAAGCATGTTGTTTCTCCTTGTGTGCTTTTTTTTACGCAGCGATTAAGCGGTTTCCAGGATTCCGTATTCCAGAAGCAGGCTTTCCAGTTCTTCTGTCTCAATGGGTGTGGGGACTACGAACATCTGGTTGCTGTCCATTGCTTTGGCCAGGTTGCGGTAGTGATCCGCCTGCGGGGCCTGGGGAGTGAAGTCGATAACCGTTTTGCGATTGATCTCGGCCCGCTGCACATCATTATCCCGGGGGACAAAGTAAATCATCTGACTGCCCAGCTTTTCAGCAAAGGCCTTGATCATTGCCTCCTCGTTGTCCACAGCCCTGCTGTTGCAGATAAGACCGCCCAGGCGAACACCCCCGGTTTCGGAAAACTTCCTTATGCCTTTGCAGATGTTGTTGGCCGCATACATGGCCATCATTTCCCCTGAAACAACAATGTATATCTCCTGGGCCTTTCCTTCCCGGATGGGCATGGCAAAGCCACCGCAGACAACGTCGCCCAGGACGTCGTAAAATACATAGTCCAGGCTCTCGTCTTCCTCATAGGCCCCCAGCTGTTCCAGCAGATTGATGGAAGTAATGATGCCGCGTCCGGCGCAGCCCACTCCAGGTTCCGGTCCACCGGACTCCACGCACAGGGAATTGCCGTATCCACCGATACGTACATCGTCGAGTTCCACATCCTCGCCTTCCTCGCGCAGGGTATCCAGTACAGTCTGCTGAGAGAGTCCCCCCAGCAGAAGCCTGGTGGAGTCCGCTTTGGGGTCACAACCAACCACCATGACTCTTTTGCCCAGTTCCACCAGGCCTGCTACTGTATTCTGGGTTGTTGTTGATTTGCCGATTCCGCCTTTGCCGTAGATTGCTACTTTGCGCATGAAATGCTCCTCCTGTATTTTTTTCGCAGCACTCCGCCTTTATTGGCCTGGAATGTACCATCCTTGTGCCGCGTTTTTTTCATTTGGCAAAAGACATGCCAGAAGATTGGAGGCAGGGTTTATAGAGTTTAAATGATTGATATTATGCTGGATATTGTGCCAGGCTTTTTGATTGTCCAGACCTTTTTCAGATGCAGGGATACATTCTAAAATGTAGCTGTGTACTACAAATTTGTAGGGTCTGAAGAAGTTGTGTTGTATGCAGGCATGACAGCCTGGGAGTGCATTTTTCAGCTTCTGTACTTAAACGTAAGCATTCAGGGGGTGCCGGAATCACGCCAGAGGCTTGAGTGCCAGGAACTAAAACTGAGTACCCCCTGAATGCTTACATTTAAACTGGGGCCATGTAATGATGATATAGAAGGCAGCAGGGTGATAAGGGCTGTTTTGAGGCATGCTTTGTGCAAAAAAGTTTTCATGCTTATAGATACTACATTAAGAGAAGGAGACCAGCGCTACGGGCTTTATCTAAGCCTTGAGCAGAAAAAAGTGATTGTGGACGGTTTGCACCGTCTGGGCCTGGATGAGCTGGAGACAGGGTCTGTGGGCAGAGATGAAGAGCTTGAGACCTTGATAAAGTATGCCAGGCAACATCATGGTTCTACAAAAATCAGCCTCTGGTCACCCTGCCGTATTCAGGAACTGGAATACGCCGACAGCCTGGACCCGGACATCATAAGCGCAGCCCTGCCTGTATCAGATCTGCATATTGAGAAGAGACTGGGACTGGACCGGTGCGGGGCGCTCAGGCTACTTGAAAGGACCCTGGCCGGCACGGACAAACTGAAAGCAAAGTTGTCCCTGGGCCTGGAGGATTTTTCCCGGGCTGACCGGGAGTTTGCCCTGCGTGCGGCCCTTATGGCCAGAGATCTGGGAGTGTGGCGCGTCCGCCTTTCAGACACTCTGGGAGTTATGGAGCCTGGAGAGCTGATGGAGGCTGTGAGACCCTTCAGGGAAAAACTGGATATAAGCCTTGCCTTTCATGGTCACAATGATTTCGGTATGGCTACAGCCAATGCTCTCACGGCATTATCCTGCGGGGTGGATTATGTGGATGTTAGCCTGCTGGGAATCGGTGAGCGTGCCGGCATAGCCCGCTTAGAAGAAGTTCTGACCTTTCTGGTGTACAATAAGGGACATGCTGGATACGATGTCCAAAGCCTGCCGGAGCTCAGCACCTGCGTGGCCGGCCTGGCCGGAGTGCACATAAACCCTGACAGGGCGGTTTTGGGCAGGCAGCTTTTTCACTGCGAGTCAGGCCTGCATGCTGATGCGCTGTACAAGTCCTTTGATCTGTTTGAACCTTTTGAGCCCCACAAGATGGGCATGCAGCGCAGGATCAGCCTGGGCAGAAAGAGCGGGGCGGGTGCTGTCCGGGGCAAGCTCATGGAGATGGGTGTAAACCCGGATTTTGTAGACCTGGAGGGACTGGTCAGGGATGTACGCCGGGCCGCCAGCATAAAAGGCTCTCCACTGGATGATGAGCAGGTGGTCAGTATGCTGCAGGGGCAGGCAGGCTGAAATTGATGATTATCTTCAATCAGTCCAGGGGTTTTTCAATATTTTTCTTCCGGGACACGTATTCTTCCAGGTTGAATTTCTTGATGCGATACCCCATCTGGCGCTGGGTGAGACCAAGTTCCCTGGCCGCCCTGGACTGAATCCAGCTGTTGCGCTGCAAGGCGGACAGGATTTCTTTTTTCTCCATGTCCAGAAGCGAGTGATCCCGGGCCTGCTCCTGAACTTTTCCGGGGCAAACCTTTTCTTGCTGCATATCTGATGGCAGGTCCTTTAATGCCACTATCTGTCCTTCGCTCATTATGGAGAGTTTTTCCATGAGGTTTTCCATTTCCCGGATATTGCCCGGCCATTCGTACTCAACCAGATAATCCAGGCTGGAGTTGCTCAGGACCAGCCTCCTGCCGTATTCCCGGGCCATTTTGTCCAGAAAATGATTGATCAGGGAGGGGATATCCTCTCTTCTTTCGCGCAGTGAAGGTACCCAGATGGGGAAGACATTCAGGCGATAGTACAGGTCTTCGCGAAACCGGCCTTCTTGAACCTCTTTGTCCAGTTCCTTGTTGGTGGCTGCAATGACCCTTACGTCCACCCGGTGGGTTTTGACGCCTCCCAGACGCTCAAACTCCCTTTCCTGGAGGAACCTGAGCAGCTTGGCCTGAAGCCCCGCCGGCATCTCCCCGATTTCGTCCAGGAATATAGTTCCTCTGTGCGCCTCTTCAAAGCGCCCCGGCTTGGATCTCTCCGCCCCTGTAAAAGCTCCCTTCTCATATCCAAACAGCTCGGACTCCAGAAGGTTTTCCGGAAGGGAAGCGCAGTTGACCTTGATGAAAGGGAATTTTCCCCTTTCACTTAATTCATGAATGATTCCAGCTATCAGAGTCTTGCCTGTGCCGGATTCTCCCAGCAAAAGGACCGTCGCCCTGGTGGGGGCGACCTTCTCCATCATCTGTCGCACCTGGAGCATGCTGGAGCTCTTGCCCACAATAAAAAACCTCTGAAAAGAGCTGGAAAGCCTGGTTTTCAGATTCTGGTTTTCTCTGCGCAGGTTTTCTTCCCGGTCTTTAACCTGGCGGTTCAGGCTGACAAACTGGGCTACCATGGCGGCCACGATGCTCAATAGCTGAATATCCTCCTCAAGGGATATGTCCTGGTCAAAGAGCCTGTCCACGGTCAAAACGCCCACCGTGGTTCCCTGCAGGGTTACCGGTACGCCTGCAAAGGAAATCCGCTCCTTTTCCATGCTCCTGGACCCTGTCTTATCCAGGAACAGGGGTTCCTTTGCAATATCCGGCACGATAAAGGGCTTGCCCGTTGAGAAGATACGCCCGGTCACGCCTTCATCCATGCGGTACACCCCTCTGTTTTTCTCCTGGGATGTCAGGCCGTGGGATGCGCTGATGACCAGAAGTCCGCTGTCTTCTTCAATAAAGGAAAATGCTCCGCGTTTCATGCTCAGGGAGTCGGCCAGGATCTTCAGAATGGCTTCCAGGGCCTTGTCCAGGTCCAGGGCCTTTTCTATAACCTTGCTGATTTCATGCAGGACATTTAGTTTGACTTGGGTCAGAGATTCCATAGGCATCTTTTTTATTTAAGCTCATACATATTTCGGGCCACAGAGTATTGTTTCTGTAATTACAGCTTGTTGAGCCTTAATGTCCAAGGCTTTTTTGTCTGTACAGGGCGTTGGTGTACAAAATTGTGCAAAATTAAGGCTGTTTTGTGGCCTTGTATTGCGATTTTTGTAAAAACATGGCAATGCTCTGGCCAGGCTCCTGTCATATGCTTGCAGTCTGGTAAAGGGGGGTGAGTATGTCCATGACATCTTGCCCCTGCCTTCTTCTGGACTGGTAATCCAGTACGTCCAGGACACGTCCGTGGCCGAATGAAACCAGGGTTTCACCAAAAGCCTCCACGTCCTGGTGATCATGGCTGACCATGATCATGGGCATGTTGAATTTTTCCAGGATGTTTCCCAGTTCAGAGCGCATTTTGATGCGCAGGGGCTGATCCAGGGCGCTGAAAGGTTCATCCAGCAAAAGAAGGTCGGGGTTGCTCACCAGAGCTCTGGCCAGGGCCGCTCTTTGGCGCTGGCCACCGGACAGTTCATGAGGTTTTTTGTCTGTATGATTTTCCAGCCCAAACATTTGTATATACTGGTAAATCTTATTTTTTTGCTGAACTTTCAAAGGTCTGAAAGATCTTTTAAGTCCAAAGCCCACGTTGTCCATGACTGTCAGGTGGGGGAAAAGGGCATAATCCTGGAAGAGCAATCCCACCTTGCGTTTTCTGGCAGGGATGTTGATTTTTTTTGCCGAGTCGTAGAGGGTGCGTCCATCAAGGACTATTTTTCCCGAGTCAGGAGTCTGAAGGCCGGCCAGGGCCATTAGAGTCAGGCTTTTACCGGCACCCGAGGGACCGAACAAAACAATGGATGAAGACGATGTGTCAAAATCCGCCTCCAGGGAAAAGTTTTCTTTACCGCTTTTAAGGCTGGCTTTTATCTGACATTGAACATGCATTATTATTGACTTGCTGCTTGAAAGCCGTTTTTTTCCATGATGGCCTGTCCTTTTTGAGATAATACAAGATCAACGAATTTACGGGCAAGCCCGGGTTTTGTGCTGCTGCTCAACACAGCAACGGGGTAGGCGGGGGGAGTATCCAGGGGCATTGTGTATTTTTTGTGTATTTCATCCTGGCCACGCAAAATATCCGATGCATAAATCAGCCCTGCATCCACTTCGCCCCTGCGTATATAATCCATAAGCTGGGTGACTGTTTCGGCGTAAATCATTTTTTGTTCCAGCTCATTCCAGAGTCCAAGATTTTTAAGGGAAATCATGGCGTAATTACCCGCAGGTGAGGTGGCTGGACTGGTAATGCCTATTCTACGGATTCTTCCCAATCTTAAATCTTCAGGAGTGGAAATATCAGGTTTATCTGACCCGGGAACAGCCAGTACTACCTGGTTTTGGGCAAATACATGAAGGTTGCCTGCCTCCACCAGGCCGGCCCTTGCTGCTTCCTGCATCCAGTGCATATTGGCCGGGGCATATACATCCACAGGCGCTCCCTGGGTCATCTGCCTGTAGAGGGCCCCTGATGCGGCGTAATTTCTGATGATCCGGACTCCGGGGTTGTCGGCCTCGAATTGGGCGCTTATTTCCTCGAATGCTTCTGTTAAGGAGGCTGCTGCCGAGACAATAAGCTCCCTGGCCTGAACCGGCCAGGATAAAAGCAAAAAGAATGATAACAGGAAGAGAGTTGTTATTCTGGGCATAATGCACCTGTCTACCTTCTGGGTTTAAGAAGTTTGCCTGAGGTCCACAGGATAATAATGCAGACCACTGAGATGATTACCACTAAGGAGTTGGCCAGGGCATTGTTGCCGGACTGAACTGCGCTGTATATGGCCAGTGGCATGGTCTGGGTCCGGCCGGGCATGTTGCCGGCCACCATAAGAGTTGCCCCGAATTCTCCCATGGCCCGCGCATAAGCCAGCATAGTGCCGGACAGGATGCCGGGCATGGCCAGGGGCAGGGATACGCGGAAAAAGACATTGGGTTCGCTGCAGCCAAGGGTTCTGGCAGCGTTTTCATAAGAGGGATTTACGTTTTCCAGGGCGGAACGGGTGGATCGAAAGACCAGGGGAAAGGCCACAACTGTTGCGGCTACCACGGCACCCTGCCAGGTAAAAACCAGGGAAATGCCCAGCGAGTCTTCCAGCCATCTGCCCAGGAAACTGTTTCTGCCCATCACAACCAGCAGATAATAGCCAAGTACTGTAGGGGGGAGGACCAGAGGCAGGGTAAGGACTGAATCTACCAGATCCCGGCCGAAAAATCGGTATTTATGGATGACAAGGGCTGCTGCAACCCCCAGTAACAGGGCAAAAAAAGTTGCCAGAGAAGCTACCTTGAGGGTAAGCTGCAGTGGGTACAGAAAAGAAGTATCAAGGGTAAAATCCATAAGGGCAGAATCCAGGCGCTTAGCACAAATTTCAAACAAACATGTTGGTAACTTTATCTGACATCCTGCAAAGCAGGGTTTAACTGGGCCTGCCGGGTTAAACAAATCTGAAGGATTTCCTGCAAAGCAAGGTTTAACTGGGCCTGCCCCAATGAATAGGCTTACGTGCACGTAGTAACTCCCCTCCTTAGCCAAGGAGGGGCCGGGGGTGGTTGTAACCGATCCCTTCCTTATCTCTACCCTTCTTTTGACTTACTCCTGAAACCCTGTCATAAAAAACAAGAACCACGCGCTGCGCGTGGCAGGCCTTAGACAGGATTAACAGGATGGATAGGATAATCAGCCACCGGCCTGATGCCGCTGACTGAATTTACCATCCAGCACTCACTTTCTTCCGACATTCATGAGTGCCGGAAAAAAGTGAGTGCTGGAGTGATTACCTTTTGGCCTGGCTTCCGGCCAGGACAAAAATGTTTTTCTCTTAATCAATCTCTTAATCCTGTTAATCCTGTCAAAAAACTCTTTTATTTATTGGGTTGCGGGCATAGCCAGCCTTAGGAAGAAGTATGGGTGTATGGGGGTATCCATGTGTGGGTGTTAAGATGTTTTGACTCCCATCCTCCCATACGCCCTTACTCCCATACTTCTTAAGGCCGGGGGTGGTTGTAACCGATCCCTTCCTTTTTCTGAAGCCTTACTATTGAAGGATTGCCAGTCCCTTTGAGATACAAATAAGTGTAACCATTCAGGGGGGCAGGTACCGGCCAGGGGGACAGTCCCCTGGCCTTGTGCCATTAGTCACCACCGAGGACCCCCTGAATGGTTACAAATAAGTGATGTTGCAGGGTTAACTGGTTACACACAGCAAGAGCCGTTCCTGTTTTGTTTGAGGTTGCTTATGTACCAGCCCTGACAGGCCGGGAACACAGAAATGTCAGCGATCAACAAAAACTTTTCAGGCGTTTTTTTGATTGCCAAGCGCAGCCTGAATTTTTGCACTGCTTGCTTTTTTCTACAAAAAGGTGGTTTTTTTCTACATAAATGTTGGTGTACCCAGGGCAGGAAGTTCGTCCCATCAACTTAAAATAAGGAGAATTTATTTATGTCTGAACTAAAAGATAGCACCATGATTGTTACCGGTGCTTCCATGGGAATAGGCAGAGCCCTGGCCCTGGGCCTGGCCCATGAAGGGGTGAATCTGGTCCTGAATGCCAGAAGCCGGGAACCTTTGCATGAAACTGCACAAAATTGTTCAGGACATCATGTTATGGTCAGGACAGCGGCCGGGGATATCTCCAGGGTTGAGACCGTAAAGCAGTGCGTAGAAAAGGCCCGTGAGATGGGCGGCCTGTCCGGTTTTATTCATGCAGCCGGAATACTCAGCCCCGGGGCGTATCTGTGGGAAATGCAGGAGGAGTCCTTCAATGAGGTCATGGATTCCAATGTAAAGGCCTCTTTTCTCCTTGTACGGTATGCTGTACCTGAAATTATGAATCGTCAGAACGGACTGGCGGTTTTCGTGGGCTCTGGTGCTGCAGAAATCACACAGCCGGGGATAGGTGCCTACTGCTCAGCCAAAGCCGCCCAAGAACATCTGGCCAGGCAGCTTGCCGCAGAAACAGACAGGATTACTTGTTTCGTGTTTCGCCCCGGCATTGTTGATACAAGAATGCAGGATCAGGCCAGGCAGGCTCAAGGAGGAGCAGCCGGTCATCTGCACCGGGTGTTCAGGCCGTGGAAGGAAAGAGGGGAGCTTTTGACTCCAGAGCAGTCTGCTGCCGGTCTGATTAAACTTCTGAAGGGCGACTTGAACAAGCTGCACGGGGGAATATTCAGGGCCGGGGAGTAATGATCCGGCTGCAAAAAGACCTTGAGTATATCGATTTACAAGTTGACAAACAACCAGTATTAGGTATTTTAATGAAAAATTTCATCAGAGTGTCATGGCTTTTTTAACCTGTTATTTCTGGAGGGTGCCAAATGAGTGTTAAAAGATTGGTGATGAACAAAAGGCTTTGCATGTTCATCCTGGCGTTTTATTCTTTAGTGGCTTTTATCCCTTCCATCGGCGAAGCCTCGCTCATAGAAAGCCGCCTTTCCACCGGAGAGAAAATGTCGGAACGATCTGAAAAGATTGAATCCATCAGAAAGGCCCTGGAACATGAGGTAGTGGCCCAGAGGCTGGCTGATTACGGTCTTTCCCAGGAAGAAGTAATGGCCAGAATGGAAGGCCTGGATGATGAACAGCTGCATCAGCTCGCAACCTTGTCCGACGAAGTCGGAGGTGGGGGTGTCGGCCTGGCTATCGGAGTATTGCTTGTTGTTCTGCTGGTGGTTGTTATACTCCAAATCAGCGACAAAAGAATTGTTGTCCAGTAAATTCAAATATGCTTTTGCTGCACTGCTTGTTCTGCTGCTCTGCAGCTGCAGCCCTTTCAAGTCAGCTCCTGAAAGTCTCAGGCAAAAAGAGGATGTTGTCTGGCTTGAAGTTCCTTACGTAAGTCAGGCCCGGGATAACGATTGTGGTCCAGCTGCCTTAGCTTCAGTTTTAAAGTACCATGGTGTTGAAGTCAGTCTGGAAAAAATAAGTGATGAAATTTATATTTCATCGATAGGCAGAACACTCTTGCCTGATATGGAAAACCATGCCAGATCCAAGGGCCTTGAAACCATGTCAGGCAGGGGAACAGTTGCTCAGCTTAAGCAGGCAATCGATGCAGGCAAGCCGGTGATTGTTCTTATGGACGCTGGTCCGGCACTGGCCAGGCGAGGACACTATATTGTAATCACCGGCTATACCTCTGATGGCTTCCTGGCTCATGCCGGGGTGGAAAGGGACGTTTATATCAGTTTCAACGATCTGGATGAAAAGTGGCAGAGCATGAACCGGCTTTACCTGATGGTTTTTGAATGAGCAGTATGTTTAAACCTGTTTCTGTACTTATTATTTGTCTTGTTCTATCGGCCTGCTCCATGCCCAGGATAGCGGTTCTGTCCGATCCGTTGACCGCTGGGGAACATAACGATCTTGGAGTTTCCTATGAGCTTATGGGCGAAATGGAACTGGCCCTTAAGCAGTACGAACTGGCATATGAAAATGACCGGGAGTGGGATCAGCCCCTTATAAATCATGGCAATGTTCATGCTGGACTGGAAAACTGGGAACGGGCGGAAGAAAGTTACCGAAAAGCCCTTGAGCGCAGCCCGGATAACCCGGAAGCCATGAACAACCTGGCTTATGTGCTCATGAAGCAGGACAAAAATGATGATGCTCTGGATTGGTCCGCCAAGGCAGTAAAGATCCAGCCGGAGAACCCCGCCTTTTTAAATACTCACGCCAGAGCCTGCCTCAAGACCGGCAATCCTGACAAAGCCAAAAGGATTTTTACTCGGGCATTAAGCCAATTGCCGGATGAAGACCCTTTGCGAGAGCGAGTCAAGGAGGGGTTAAAAGAGGTAGAGAATAAATAATGTTCCTGGCCCGCTGTAACTGACATTACGGAGGAAAAGGGCGGGCTTTTGAAAACAGATTACTGCCCTGCCTGCCTGTCCTGAAGCTCCCTTGTGACCAGCCTGATCTTGTCTAATTCCAATTTGCAATCAAGATGATCTTTATGTTTATCGTTACCAACCAGTTGGCAATGCTCTTCTTATCTGCGGAGATCTGCGCAATCAGCGGCCAAGATTCTTTGCCTTTGTTGTCACCAGTTGTATGAAGAAGAAAGATTTTAGCCGCTGATCTAGCTGATTTACGCTGATTAAAATCATTTTGATAGCAATATTGAATAAGTATTTCTCTTCGGTATTTACACCTTACCAAAAACAGCATTGGCGTGATCAAAGTCGGACATGCCCTGGCTCAAAAGACCGATCATGGTTCTCAAGATACCTGCCGGGTTATTTTAACCATTCAGGAGGGTACTGTGGTGACCAACGGCACAAGACTAGGGGACTGCCCCCGCGTAACCCTTCAGGCTGGAGATATGTCAATTTGCCTGTCTGCCAGGCGGACAACGCTTTGTTGGGGCTCTTTATTCTTCAAAACTTTGTGTGCGGAGTGCGTAGCATTTGCCTGCCCGCATAAAATTCCGCAGGACAGGAAAGCGTATTCAGTGGCTTACTCCTGAAACCCTTTCACAAAAACAAGAAAAATTTGAGCCATGACGGGGGTTCAGCACCTGGCGCTGGGACTGTTTCTTTTTTGGACACTAAGCTTAGGTGCTCCCCCGCCGCGCAAGCGGCTGATGCCTTTTCCTTGCGGGTTCTTATTCCCGCAAGGAAAAAACATGCTTCTTCAATCTCTTTTATCTGTGTCAATCTGTGTGATCTGTGGGCTAAAAACTCTTATCTTATCTGGGTTGCGGGCAAGACCCGCATTTGTCGGGTGTACGCCTGAAGGCTTACCGAGCCCAAGAAGATTTTTTGGCACCCCAGTTGAATGCCC
This sequence comes from Desulfonatronospira thiodismutans ASO3-1, assembly GCF_000174435.1. Taxonomy (NCBI): domain Bacteria; kingdom Pseudomonadati; phylum Thermodesulfobacteriota; class Desulfovibrionia; order Desulfovibrionales; family Desulfonatronovibrionaceae; genus Desulfonatronospira; species Desulfonatronospira thiodismutans. The sequence goes on along the minus strand of NZ_ACJN02000001.1, from coordinate 350,252 downwards.
TGTGGGCTAGCTCATGAGCTATTCAATCACGCCATAGGCGTGACAGGCGGGCGGCTCTGCCGCGCACGGTTGAAGAGTGGCATCTCATTTAAGCCTGGTATAATTTGGGCAATTCAGACGACTTTTTTCCCATTTCAAGCTTGGCATGTTATGGGCAATCTGGCCTTGATTTTACCCGTTTCAAGCTATCCAGGATTACCGCCAGACCTAACCCTCCTAATCATCCTTGCATTTAACAACTTGCAGCGCTGCAAGCGCGAACCGGAGCTCTTCAAAAGATTCGTCACCTACCTGGACGGTTTGAGCAGGAAACATGCTGCATAGCAAGTAAAATACACATGAAGGCCCTGCTATCTAGGATCTTCCTGCCAATTTCATAGTAATCTGGTCAATTATTTACCGCTTTATAAAAAAATCTCGGACTGATTCAAATAAATCTTGCAAAAACAGCCTGGTACAGGTAGTTTTTATATATGAGCAAGAAGATTCCAAATGCACACGACCTCTGTTTTAAGAGTTTCTTCAGCCGAGAGGAGTTTGTTCGGGACTTCATCCAGTACTATCTTCCTGAGGAAGTCAAAAAGCACCTGGACCTGACAATCATTGAGATTGATATGGAGGGTTATCTGTCTGAGGAATTTAAAGAATTTTATTCAGACGTGGTAGCCAAGGTTTATTTCAAGGACAGGATTCATGAGCTGGAACTGTATTTCCTGTTTGAGCACAAAAGCAAACCGTACAGGTTCACCATACTGCAGACCCTGAATTACCAGGTGCAGAAATGGATGCGGCTTTTAGTGGATGGTAAACTCGACCAGTACTTGCCAATCATTGTTCCGGTGGTTATTTATAATGGCTATAAGGGGTGGAATTTCAGTGTTCAGTTTGAGGACCTTTTTCAGCTGCCATCTGAGCATTTCAAGGATTTCATTCCCCAGTTCCGGCATATTTTGCACGATATCGGGCAGATGGATGAAGCTTCATTCAAGACGACCACCATAATGGAGATATTCCATCTGCTCTTGAAATACATATATTATCCTGAGCTGGATACTAAAATCCATGAAATTTATGACCTTTTGGAAAAATTCCCTGATAACGATAAGCTGACTGATTACCTGTTCATTATTGTCAGATACGTTATGGCTTCTGGTGCTATTCCAGAGAAGAGACTGCTTGAGCATACCAAACGTTTTGCAGGGGGTGAGGAAATGATAGGTGTAGCCGCACGAGAAATAGAGGAGCGGGTTGAACGAACAAGAAGACCTTACTGGGAGAAGCAAGCTGAACTAAAAAACGCCCATGAAACCCTTATAGATATCGCCACAGAAGCATACGGTCCTTTGCCTGGATCACTCAACGAAAAAATCAAGTCAATTCAATCTCTGGAGAACTTAAGGGCTCTGAACAGAAAGGTGCTCAGAACCCAGTCCCTCGAAGAATTCACTGAGCTCGTAAACAGAGCAGCACAGTAACAACGTTTCCACAGGGCCACCCTGAGTTCATACAACCCAGGGTGGCCTGCCTTAAGCTACTTTTCCCATAGGCATTGTGTTACCGCCTCCTCCAGGGTCTCATCCGCAAGGTGAGCATAGCGCATAGTTGTACTTATTTGGGTATGTCCCAGCAGCTTCCCTACCTCATACAAATTCCGACCGGCGTTAACCAGGAAGCTGGCGAAGCTGTGCCTCAGGGCATGGATTTTCACATCCTCCAGACCAGCCTTTTTTCTGGCAGTGTTCCACGAAATATATGGAAAGGAAGGAATCACATACAACCACCCTTGGCCTTAAGAAGTATGGGAGTATGGGAGTATGGGAGTCAAAAAATCTTTACACCATACATGGATACCCACTTACACTCATACTTTCTTCCTAATGCTGGCTTTGCCCGCAACCCAATAAAGAAAAGAACTTTTTTGACAGGATTAACAGGATTAAGAGATTGATGAAGAGGAAATCATCTTTGTCCTGGCTCCCAGTTTAATGCCCTTCGGGCTTGCTCTGCGAGCAATTAAACGGGACAGGCGGAAGCCAGGCCAAAAGGTTATCACTCCAGCACTCACTTTTTTCCGGCACTCATGAAGAAGAAAGTGAGTGCTGGATGGTTAATGCAATCTGCGGCTTCCGGCTTGCCCTGTGAAATTTTTACCCCGTGAAGCCTTCTTATGCTTAACCGGGGCCGAAGGACAGCGCAGCTGATTTCACCGGGGCCGCAGATTGCTTATCCTGCTTGCCCCGTTGAATCTCTTCCATTCAACTGGGGTCAATCCTGTTAATCCTGTCTAAGGCCTGCCACGCGCAGCGCGTGGTTCTTGTTTTTTATGACAGGGTTTCAGGAGTAAGCCACTGAAGGAGGGTAGAGATAATGAAGGGATCGGTTACAACCACCCCCGGCCCCTCCTTGGCTAAGGCGGTGAGAGACGCAGGGGACAGGTTCTTTGAGTTGCCTTTTCTACTCAATTTCGCTAAATTCCTCTCAACCCCAGCAACCGCAAGCCTTCCAGAAGGTCCACCATGCCTGGAATTGCCAGATTTGTCCGAGACAACCAGCCTACAGTCTACCATATAATATCAAGAACCGCCCTGCAGGGCCTGCCCATCAAGGACAAAAGGGGACAAGGGTCAGTGAGTAGAGGAATTGATCAAAAGGTTGTGGAAAAGGCCGGAAAGAAGGGTTACAAGATTTCCAGGGTAGAGCGTTTCAGGTACAGATGCAGGTATTTCACCCGGTTAAACAGACCGAAGGTCTACGGCTCTGCCGTGTTTAACCGGGTGAACCCGGTTAAACACCCAGCACTCACTTTAATATTTTCGGCTCTATCATAAGCAAACAAATGGAAAAGTGAGTGCTGGGTCACGCGGGGCCGGGTTTAACCGGGTAAACAGATTCCGGAGTTATCGGCGGCCCAGTGAAATCCTGCGTAGCAGGGCCGTGTTACGGCATTTCACAGGGCAAGCAAGGACTTTGTGCAGGAGGCCCCAGTAAAATGGGAAGACCCCGGTTGAATAAGAAGAGATTCAATGACGCCAGAGGCGTGACAGGAATTTTACCCAGTGAATCACCCAGAGGGAGCCCGGATTCACAAGGCAGGCGGGGGAAATATTTGACCAGGTCAAGCACCTGCTTGGCTCCAAGGATACAAGGAAGTTTACTTCGGTTGGCGGGGTTGAGGGTTTGTATGCCATGAAGAGATTGGAGCGGGCTGAAAATCAGACTTGAGCCCTTTATGAACGCTACTTTGCCGATGATTAAGATGCTTGGTGGGGTGAAGTGAGAGTTGATTATTTTTCTGACTGCCGGTACTTGACTTACAAGAGATCCATGCGGATATTTGTTAACAGGAATAATATTTGACACCAACAGTATTCAGAAAAAAAGGCTACAGGTTTTTCTTTTTTTCAAGAGAAGAAACCAGAATGCATGTGCATGTTGTCTCCAATGAAGGAGAAGCCAAGTTCTGGCTTAAGCCGGAACTGGAACTGGCGAATAATTACAGGTTTTCCAGAAAAGAATTGAAAGAAATAGAAGCAATTATTGAGGAGCACCACCATGAGCTTGCCAGCGCGTGGATTAAACACTTCAGCAGTTGAAGTTACTCATGTTTCCAGTCACGGAATCTGGATCTTGACTCATGATAATGAACTTTTCATGCCTTATGATGAATTCCCCTGGTTTAAAGACCAGCCGCTCAAAAATATCTTGAATGTTCAGGAACAATCCCCTGGTCATTTTTATTGGCCTGAAATCGACGTTGACCTCACAGAAGAAATTATCAGACATCCCGAACGCTTCCCCCTCAAATCCAAAGTATTTTCTTCAGAAAGCCATTTTGATTAAGCCAGTATATCGGAAGATGAGGACATTAAAGACAGGAAAGCAGAAGATGGGGACATTATGTTGCGAGTTTGCCCGGTTGAACAATGAAGGGATTGGTTACAACCACCCCCGGCCCCTCCTTGGCTAAGGCGGGGAGAGATAAGGAAGGGATTGGTCACAACCACCCCCGGCCCCTCCTTGGCTAAGGAGGGGAGAGATAAGGAAGGGATCGGTTACAACCACCCCCGGCCCCTCCTTGGCTAAGGCGGGGAGAGATAAGGAAGGGATTGGTTACAACCACCCCCGGCCCCTCCTTGGCTAAGGAGGGGAGATACTACGTGCACGTAAGCCTATTCATTGGGGCAGGCCCAGTTAAACCCTGCTTTGCAGGAAATCCCGTGTTAAACACCCAGAGGGACCCGGTTTAACCGGGTAAACCTTCGGATTTGTTTAACCGGGCAGGCCCAGTTAAACCCTGCTTTGCAGGAAATCCCGTGTTAAACACCCAGAGGGACCCGGTTTAACCGGGTAATCCTTCAGATTTGTTTAACCGGGCAGGCCCAGTTAAACCCTGCTTTGCAGGACCCAGCACTCACTTTTCATTTGATTGCATATGATGATGAGACCGAAATAATTAAAGTGAGTGCTGGGTGTTTAATTACTCCATAGGCGTAACAAGCAGGGTGTCAGATAAAGGTTCCAATTTGTTGGTTTGAGATTTGTGCTAAGCGTCTTACTGCCCATGAGCAGCGTAGGCGACATCCAGACTATCCCGGGAGAACTCTTCGCCAAGTTCCAGACCAGCTTCTACGCCGATCCTGTGGATGCGGTCTTCAAGGAGCTGGGAGTGGAGCAGCCTGGCTATTCTTTGGGTGGATACAAAGAGATGGCTTGTCAAAAAATGCCTTTCCCCATCCCGGCTTGAGAGAGGCAGTCACCTCACAGATTACTGCCCTGCCTGCCTGTCCTGGAGCTCCCTGGTGACCTGCCTGACCTTGTCCAAGTATTCCTCTTCAGTGATTACACCCTTTTCCAGAAGCAGGGAAATAAGAGCCTCGTGCTGAATCATGTTGGAATAAGAAACTTCATCCCAGGTTAGAGCTTTTGTCTGGGGATCATCGCCTTTTTCTGCCATTACAGCCTCCTGGATATGCTTGATGTGGGATTTAAGTGTCCTGAATTTTTTCTATTTCAGTCTTGCAGATTTCAAACTGTCTTTTCAGTTCAGGCATAAGGTTTGCGACCTTGTCAAGTTCACCAGATTGTGCAAGGCTTTCCATCATTTCAGCTATAGCGCTTATGGCCATGCAACCGGTATTGGCAGAATTACCCTTGATGGAGTGGGCTGCGCGCAGGACTTTCTGTACTGCTTTGTCTTCCAGAGCCTTTTGCAGTTCTTCTATTTTGGCAGGGATATCCTGCAGATACATATTTGCAATTTCCCTGGCCAGCTCATGGTCCTGCTCAAGGCGGTCCAATAAGGACTTGTAATCAAATGGCGGATTTGAAGGATTGCTTGCTTTCTGAAAGTGGCATGCACTGTTATCTATGCTTCCGTATTGTTGAGGAATGAAGCTGTTTTCTTTTTTCAGCCACCTGGATAAAACAGTGGCAAGCTGACCCGGGTTGACAGGCTTGGTGACATAATCGTCCATACCGGCATCTAAACACCTTTCCCGGTCCTGGTGCATGGCTCCGGCGGTCATGGCGATTATCGGGATTTTGGGATTGAGGGATTGAGGAATTTTGGGATTGAAGGATTTTGGGATTGAGGGATTATGGTATTCTGGGGTTGAGGGGTTCAGGGGTTGGCTCTCCCACCTTCTGTCGCCTGTACTCTGATTTCTTTCCTCTGATATCTGATTTCTGACTTCTGACCTCTGATTTCTGTCCTCTGCAGCGCGTATGCGCCTGGTCGCTTCCAGTCCGTCCATTTCCGGCATCTGCACATCCATAAGTACCAGATCATAGCTTTGGTTCTGCAAGGCCTCAACCGCCTTCAGTCCAGTATCTACAATGTCCGCACTCAGCCCCATTTTATTAAGCAGGCCGACAGCCACTTTCTGATTGACCGGGTTATCCTCGGCAACAAGCACATGGCCTTTAAATTTTATCAGCTCGGATTGCTGTCTTTTTATCTCCCGGGCCTGATGCCTGGTGATGATGGAATGGCCCGGGGCTTTGCCGGCACTGGAAAGAACCGTCAGCAGGGTATCAAAGAGTTCGGACTGGCGGACGGGCTTGTTCAGGTAGGCATTAAAGCCCTGTTCTTCAAAAATTTTGGCATCACCGGGACGTCCCAGAGAGGTCAGCATTACCAGAGGCAGGTCCTTAAGTATGTCAGTGTTTCTTATAAGCCGGCCGAGTTCTGCTCCATCCATACCGGGCATATGCATGTCCAGAATGGCCATGGCAAAATAATTGCCTTCTGAGTATACCCTGTCCAGAATGAGAAGGGCTTCGTGACCTTCAGAGGCCTGCTCTACCTCTACTCCCCAGGCCTCAAGCTGTTTTTTCAGAATTTCCAGGTTGGTTTCATTATCATCGACAATAAGTATATGCTCACCATGCAGATCCTGTGGCAGAGCAGGCAGGGGCTCTTCCTGCTTCTTCTGCAGGGTGAGCCGGGCCGTGAACCAGAACTTACAACCCCGGCCGTATTCACTTTGGACCCCGACTTCACCACCCATCATTTCAGCCAGTTGTCTGGAAATAGCCAGGCCAAGGCCTGTACCCCCGAATTTGCGGGTGGTGGATGCGTCCACCTGGGAAAACTTGTTGAAAAGAAGATCAATCTTGTCTTCAGGAACACCAATGCCGGTGTCCTGGACTGTGAAGAGAAGCAGGACATCATCTGCACTGTTGTCTGACTTCTGACTTCTAGCCTCTGACTTCTGCACCATGACCACTACCTCTCCCTGGTGAGTAAACTTGATGGCATTGCCCACCAGGTTGGTCAGTATCTGTCGCAGGCGTCCGGGGTCGCCCTGGACCTGGGCCGGTACATCCGGATCAGGCAGACAGATCAGTTCCAGACCCTTTTCATCAGCCCGTACAGCCATAAGAGAGGCCAGATCTTCAAGCAAGTAGTGCAAGTTGAAGTTCACGCTTTCCAGTTCCAGACGACCGGCCTCGATTTTGGAAAAGTCCAGGATATCGTTTATCAGGGCCAGTAAGGCCTCGCCACTGCTCTGAATGGATTCGGCCAGGCTTCTCTGTTCCGGACGCAGCTCAGTATCCAACAAGAGATCCGTCATGCCGATCACACCATTCATAGGAGTACGGATTTCGTGGCTCATATTAGCCAGAAATTCAGACTTGGCCTGAGTGGCTATTTCAGCCTGCTCCATGGCATCTTTAAGGTCCTGCTCCCTGCTCTGTCTGAGTTGGGCATTGACCAACAGCTTTGCCAGTAATGCAAACAGATTTATCTCGGAATCCGACCATGTCCTGGTAGACCGGACCGAATCCAGGCCGACAAACCCCAGGCATCCTTCAGGACCCATAAGAGGAATGGCCAGCAAAGACTGTATATCCTGAAATTCAAGGTGAAGTCTAAAAGGGTCATTATTATCAAGCTTAGAAACATCGGGCAGGTAAAAAGGCCGGCCTTCATTGTGCATTCGTACATGCTCCGGGTTGAGAGCAAGAGGGATTTTCTGGAGGTTGTCAATTTGCGGCTCTATTCCAGGGGCGCACCATTCATGGGTGTTGGTCATGACATGGTTTTCATAATCATAGTAAAAAATATAAACCCGGTCAGTCCCGGTGAATTGCCCCAGACGCATCAGAGCTCTGTCAGTAGCCTGATTCAGGTTGTCGGTTGGAACATTGAGAAAGTCCATGGCCAGGTCCATGAGCAGGCGTTGCAGATCCAGGCGGTAGTTGAGTGACTGCTCGTTTTCGGCAAGCTTTTCCAGATTCCTGGAATTGCGTAGAGCAATGGCTGCAAGGTCCCCGAAGGACTTGGCGGCATTTGCGTCTTTTTCTGTAAATCCACCAGGCTTGTTGGCCAGTCCGATTATCCCCACGGTTTTTTCGTCCAGAACAAGCGGAGCAAAAAGAACATTGTCCAGCTGAACATGCCCCGGCGGCATGAAGTCCATCCATTGACTGTTCATGAAGTCATTTTCAAATACTACAGCATTCAGGCTGTATGACTGGGCCCTGAGCCCCCGGATGGGCATGGGCAGCGCCGGATCTACATAGCAGGGTCTTCCTCCAGACTCCAGGAAAACCAGTTCATTTTCCCGGCCGTCATCGGCCAGCAGGGCCACATAGCCTGCACTGGAGCCTATCAGGCTGGACACACTGTCAAATATATGCCTGGCAGCGGATGGAAAGTCCTTAGTTGTCAGTATGGCTCTTGCCGACTCAAACATGCTGGAAAGATGAGCTTCAGAACGTCTGGACTCCTCTATAGCCTGCTGCATTACATCATGTTTATGTTTCTGGATTGTTATATCCCTGGCTACATGCACACTGCCCAGAATAAATCCACCGGCATCTCGAAAAGGTGTAGTGGTGACATTAAAATACCCATGCAGTCTTTCTTCAAAAACTTCTGCATTCTCCTCATTCCGGCTTCTCAACGTTCTGGAATGTGGACAGAAATCCGGGGGAGCCGACAATCCGTGAACTACTTCATAACAGAAACGTCCCTCAATTTCCCTGGGTTGTAAACCAAGATGCTCGGCCATGGCGTTATTAACCCTCAGGATGCGATGGTCATTATCTACCAGGGCAATCAAGTCAGGTAGGGCTTCAAAAGTGGACTGCCATTGATCCTGGGCAAGCTTTCTGTCTGAAATATCTGAAACAAAACCCTGGAAATGGGAGGCTTTTCCTTTGGCATCAGTTACAGCCTGAATACTCCCTGATGCCCAGAATACTGTACCATCCCGTCGAATCTGCCTGCACTCGTAATTTTTGACTATCCCGTGCAGATCCAGAAGATGCCTGACCTCTTCCCACTGAACTGGATCAGCAAACAACTGTGTTGCAATATCGGTTACTGAAGCGATAAGATCCCGGGGGGATGAGTAGCCGAATATTTCAGCCAGGGCTCGGTTTGCATAAATAAACCGACCTTCAAGAGTTGTCTTAAAAATGCCGATGGTGGCTTTATCCAGGATGTCCTGAGCATCCGGTAAGACAGATTGCTCAGACTGATCCTGGTCATTTAAGCTGGTTGGTCTCGTTGACATCACTATCTCCAAGGCTGGATAAGTAGTTCAGAAGAAAGCAGGTGACAGGCACTCCGCAGTTATTGCTGTTAATGCTCCTGCCCAAAAAACTTACTGAACACCCTTTGAAAATCCTCGTGATTCACCGGTTTGCCTATGTAATCATCCATTCCGGCCTCCAGAAATCTCTCCCGGTCACCAGGCTGGGTATGGGCGGTTACAGCGATTATTGGAATTCGGGGATTGGGGGATTGAGGAATTGAGGTATTGAGGAAATCCGGGATACGTTTTCCCATCTCTGACGTCTGGTCTCCGTCCTCTGTCTCCTGACCTCTGACTTCTGCGCCATGCTCCATGCCTGCCCCGTGAAACAGCCCAAAGGGCTCCCTGTCGCAGACTGGGGTTTCACTGGGGCCCCATGCCCCATGCTCCATGCTTCTTATCCGCTGCGTCGCCTCCACCCCGGTCATACCAGGCATTTGAATGTCCATGAGTATGCAGTCAAAGTTCTGTTCCTGGAAAAGGTCTACGGCTTCCTGCCCGTTATTGGCCAGGACGACATTATGGCCCTGCTTTTCCAGCATCTTTTTCATAAATAACTGATTCAAGTTATCGTCTTCTGCCAGCAGGATATCTAAGTGCTTTTTCGAATCTTGCTGATTAGCGGCTGCAATAGCAGATTCTAAGTGATCTACAGGCGGCAAGGCAAAGGGCAGGACCACGTGCACTGTGGTCCCCCGGTCCACTTCACTTTCAACGGAAATGTTTCCGTTCATCAAATCCACCAGGCGTTTGACTAAGGACAGGCCAAGGCCTGCGCCCTGGTATTTGCGTGTATACGATCCATCCACCTGTACAAAGGGGTTGAACAGATCACTCAACCTGTCCTCAGGGATACCGATTCCGGTATCGAAGACGGAAAACTGCACCCTGACATCTCCTCCTTTGGTCGCAGATAGAGGGGTCAGCTGGACCTGCACGGACCCTTGTTCTGTAAATTTCAGGGCATTGCCCACTAAGGTGAACATAACCTGCTTGACCCGGGTCGCGTCTCCTATGACTTCTGCCGGAACATTGGAGTCCATTAAAAATTCCAGGGCGAGTCCCTTTTGATGGCCTTCTGCCGAAAACAGACCGGATAAGGACTCAAGCAGTTCCTGGAGGCTGAAATGTGCAGGGCAGATGATCATTTTGCCCGCTTCTATATTGGACAGTTCCAGGATATCCGAAAGCAGGCGGGCGAACCTTTCAGATGATTGAATGGACAGATTGACGAATTCCTGCTGTTCATCATCCAGGTCCGTGTTCTGCAACACCTGCATCATGCCCATTATGCCGTTGAATGGCGTACGCAGCTCGTGAGACATGTTGGCCAGAAATTCGGATTTGGCCTGGTTTGCGGCCTCGGCTTGCTCTTTGGCCTGAATCAATTCCTCCTGAATGTTAACAAGCTCGGTGATATCGACAATACAGACCAGTACACGGGAATAATCCACCTCATATCCAGGAATGACAGACCAGTAGAGCTGTGTTTTCAAATTCTGACCAGCCAGGGTCACATGCTCTCTTTCAAAAGAAAAGCTGGTTTCTCCGGATGCTATTAATAACAGGCCCTGCAAAAAATCAGCATAGGATTCCTTACCAAAAATCCTGGATATTCCAGCTAATAATTCGTCCTTGAAGTTTGCTTTATACAAATTCAATGTTCCCTGATTGACATCTATGACTTTTACCAGTCCGGCCATTTCCCAAACCAGTTCAGGCCGTTGCTTCAAATAAGCCTCAAGATCTTTTATCCCCTGAGCTTTAAGCTCATCAAGGCGCTTTTTGACTTCTGAAAAATCCTGTTCCCACAAGGAAATCGGCGAATTTTCAAACAACTGTCTATATTTTTTCTCGCTCTCCCGTAAGGCCTCCTCGGCACGCTTACGGTTCTCTTCAGCACTAATGGCTGAAGCGATGAGTCTTAGAACGTGCAGGTCATCCTCTGAAGGTATGATGTCGGTCTGGTAGACCGCGCAGATGGAGCCCACATAACTGTCGCCTTGTCTCACAGCCTGGCCGATATATGTTTTTAATCCGTACTTTGTGACATTAGGGTCAGTATCAGCATATGACGTTTCCTGCAGGCTGGTAACCACCACATGGCTGTTACTCCCCTTTTGAATTACATCAAAACAGATATGTCCCTGGGGGGTGTCTTCAGGGTGGTAGTCGGGAGGAGTCTGCCATTGTCCTCTTGAACAAAGCAGATCGCCTTCAAGACGATTATAAAGTGCGCAGGTCGCACCAAGGATTCTGCCGCAAAGAGCGGTAAGTTTTTCAATGTTTTCATTAAAATCAGGTCCTAAGCTGAGCAGGCACTCATTGATTTCAGACAAGCGCACTCGGGCCATTATTTGCTGGGTAACGTCCTGTACAGTGGCAAACACCCTGGAAGCTTTGTTATTTTGGTAGTAAATAACACCTGTGGTCCTTACGTATAAGATCTGGCCGTCCTTTCGAAAAACCCTGTATTCCATGGGTGGCAGGTCTTTTTCCCCGGATGCCAGGGATTTTTTCAGCCAGTCGGCAATATCCTGGACATCATCAGGGTGATGAACATGATTTTTGACTGTCTCATAATCTATTCGCTGGGACCTGTCATACTGCAACAACTCATATAGAGAGTCCGACCAGGTTATATTCCCGGTTTGCACATCCCAGATAAAATCCCCGACTTTTGCTATGCGCTGTGCCGACACAAGTCTATGCTGACTTTCCTTCAACCTTTCCTCTGTGTGTACAACACGCATCAAGGCCTCAATCCTGGCCAGAAACTCTTCTTTGTTCACCGGCTTGACTATGTAGCCATCCGCACCTGCCCTGAGTCCCCGGGCCTGTTCCTGAGGGCTTGTCTTCACCCCGGACAAAAACATGATATGGGTGTCTGCAATATCAGAATCGGTCTTTATTTGCCTGCAGATATCCAGGCCGCTTTCATCGCCAAGTTTGACATCAAGCAAAACCAGGTCAGGCTGCTGTCTGCGAATAAGCTCTGTGCACTCAACACCTGATTCAGCCTCAAGAACCCGGTAACCGGCAGAAGTAAGGATTTTTTTGATGATAATTCTTTGTTCCGGTTCATCATCCACAATAAGAATAGAACGGGGGCCGTTTTTCTCTGTAATCCCGGTGCTTTTCAACATATCTGCCTTTAAAAAAGTCTGGCTTGAACTGATCATTAATGCCTCCCTGGATACAATGCGAGATGGCTAAGGCCGTGCCAAAGTTACGAATATAATTAGTTTTCATCCGGAAACGGTTCTTTTTCCCTTTGGCTGAGCCTGCCACGCGCCTCGCGTGGTCAATCTGCACAATTATTCGTCAACGTATTAAGATACGCCTCCTCATAATTGCTTGATTTCCTTGCCAAAAGAAAAAACTCCTCGTTTCCGGAAAGAAAACCATCAGTTTCAGCATCCGGAAATAAAGAATTTCCGGATGGAAACTAATTAAATGGATGGCATCAAAAAACCCATTTATGTGTTTTAATTTTAAAGTACAAAGCTGGATCATGATCAACTGCTGTTTCAACAGCTGTTTTGGTCATAAGGTGCTGTAAAATTAACAGTTGTTCCCTGGCCAGGCTCGCTGTCTATCCATATCCGTCCTCCGTGCTGCTCCACAAACTCTTTGCACAGAGCAAGGCCCAGGCCGGTTCCTTTTTCACCATCAGTACCTTTGACAGACTTTCTTTTATCGATGGCAAACACCCTGGCCGCTGTGTCCTGGTCCATGCCCATTCCATCATCATGTATCATGATCTTGACCATGGAGCCTTGCTTATGGGCGTGGATGGACACGTTTCCACCCTGATAAGTGAATTTGAGTGCATTGAAAAGCAGATTGCGAATAACTGAGTATATCATTTTCTGATCTGCATACAGGTTCATCCTTCTGGGAACATTATTCCAGAGATCAATATCCTTTTTGTCAGCCACGCTCCTGGCAAGAGAAATGCCGGCAGTTACAAGATCATTCAGGCAGACTGATTCTGGTGTATATACAAGCATCCCTTTTTTGACTCGAGCCCATTGCAGGAGGTCTTCCAGGAGAGCATGCAGACCTTCCGAACTCTTATGCATTTCACTGAGCATCTCCCTTAACTCGTCCATGGAAAAATCATCGAAATACTTGTTCAGTATTTCGGTTAAGCTCAAGAACCCTGCAATGGGAGCCTTGAGATCATGGGCCACAAATGAAAAAAGCTCATCTTTTTCAACATTGGACTTCTGAAGTTGCTGGTTCATGCTCTTGAGTATTTTTTCAGCATGCTTTCGCTCGGTGATATCCGAGAAAGAAACGACAACAAGATACGGTTTTGCCTCGCCAGGCGTAAAAATCGGACGGGTGTTTATTTTCAGCCATGTTGTGGACTGATTGTTGCGCTTGATCCCCATGATTACATTGTTACAAGGTTCTCCAGTGCGTAATGTGTGTTGAGAAGGGAAATCGTCTCCAGCATACTCGGTTCCATCTTCGTGAATGAACTTTATATCAAACACCTCTGGAGTTTGACCTCTGGCATGTTCAATATCCAGTCCGAAAATATCTGAAGCGGTTTTATTCCAGTGGACGAACCTGTCCGAGGCATCTTTAAGAACTATTCCCTCGCCTACTGTCTCATTGACAGTCCGTAACAGCTCCTCACTTTCCCTGAGAGCATCCTCGGCCTTTTTCTGCTCAGTAAAATCTTTACCCGTTGCCACGACTCCGGCGACACTCCCGTCCTTTTCATAGAAAGGATAATAGTTCATCACCTTATACTTCAAAACACCGTCCAGTCCCGGAAAACTGTCCTCGGAGACCACCTCTTCACCTGCGAATGCTGTATCCAGACGAGGCTTGATCTTGCTGTAAAATACTTCTTTCCCGACCAGTTCCTCCACGGTATGTCCTTCAATCTCTTCACGTGGCTTGCCGAATTCCCGCTGGTAAGCATCGTTGACAATTATATACCTGTAGTCAGGAGCCACTATAGCCATACCATCATTGATCCTGGAGATGATCCGCTCATAATTCTTCAGGCGTTCTCTTTGACTGCGGCGGATCTTTTCCAGGCGGATTCTCTGAATTCCCTGGGCTATGGTCCAGGCCAGGCTGTTGAACAAATCCTGCTCCTCTAAATCTCCGGCCAGGTTTGCAGGGATTGAAACTGTGATCAGCCCAAGGACAAACCCTTCAACCTCCAGGCGTGCAGAGAAGCCGGATCTGTCTGAATATTGTTCAGCCAAAGGGCAGCCCTCGCAATCAGTGCCCGGATCCATGACAACCTGCAGGCCTGGCGAGGTTGATACGTTTAGAGCGCATGCAGGCTTCTTTCCATATTGAAAGCCGTCAATAAGTTCCTGGAACTCATCATCAAGACCCGCCTGGCCGAAATGTGTGACATTCTGGTTTTTGTCCAGAAGGATGATCCAGGCATTATAATATCCCCTGGTGGAAATCAGAGCCTGACAAACCTCCTGCAGCAGCGAGGTTACATCCCTGGCATTGAAAATCACCTCATTGACCTGGTTATAGGCCTTCAGCACTGCATTCAAATGCCGGGTGCGCTCTTCTGATTCCCGCAGAAGCTCCTCTGCCTGCTTACGTTCAGTAATATCCCGGGCCACTCCCAATACCGACTCAATCTCTCCTTCAGAGTTTCGCTGAAAAGAAACACGTACATGAAACCAGCGATAATGGCCGTCTTTGTGCAGCAGGCGATATTCTACTTCGCCATGATTATGATCGGTTTTAAGAGCGTTATCCAACCCCCTCTGCACCACCGGCAGATCCTGGGGATGAACAAGGTCTTGAAAGTTTTTGCCTAATAGCTCCTGGACTTCGTAGCCTAAAAGATCTGATACCTGAGGAGAAAGATAAGTAAAATGCCCTTCAGGTGTATGAGAGTATATAACGTCCTGGGTATTTTCCACCAGCGATCTGAGCTTTTGCTGACTTTGCTGTAGAGCAGTTTCCATTTTTTTTCGTGCAGTAATATTCTCCCGGAGCAGAATACCGCCTGCAACCTGTCCTTCCTGATAAACAGGCACCGCTCTGATATTTACCCATCCGGAACCTCCCACAGCAAACTCGGGAAAATATACATTTTCCAGTTCAACATCGTCCCCCTGGAATACTCGGGAAATCTCTGTATCCACTCCGGCACTGACCAGGCCGGGAAGCTCGTGTATGGACCTGCCCAGAAAATATTCCTTGCCCAGCTTGTTGTTGGCAAATTTTTCTATATGCCAGTCATTAACAAATTCTACCCGGCCCTGATGGTCAAGCAGCATAACAGAGGCAGGACATTTCTCGATGAGGTTTTTAAATTTCTGTTCACTTGCAATTCTTGCTTCTTCCGCCTGCTTATACTCAGTAATATCCTCATGCATAAGCACCAGGTTCTTGATTTTGCCTGCCTTGTCCAGCAAAGGAAAACCTTCAACCCGAAGCCATAAGGGGTTGTCTGGCAAGTGTGAGGAGATCCGGCGAGTATTGTAGAAATGTTCTGAGAAACTGATACGTTCGCCCTTTGCAAAACGCATCAGAAGATCATACTCAGGTCCGGAACGATCAAAATTGGGGTCGTTAAAAATTGTATAATCAGGAGGCGGAACAGCCCCAAAGAGCCGCTTAAAAGCTGGATTGGTGCAAACAGTATAGCCTTGTGGGTCAAGCATTTGGATGGAAAATGGAGATGAATCTATGATTCCATTGATTGTTTCTTCCGACTCCTGCTGGGCCTCCTCTATCTGTTTGCGCTCGGTGATGTCCTGATTAAAGCCCTGGTAGGCAGTGATATTTCCGTCTTTATCCTTAATCACACTGATGTTTTCAGACACCCAGAAAATTCTGCCGCTTCTGTGCCGCAACCGGCACTCAAAGTTAGTGACCTGGCCGTGTTTTTCAAGCATGCCTTGCAGTTCATCCCGATCAGCAGGGTCTGCATAGATCTGGGTTGCTATGTCTGTAATGGAGTCCGTGAGCTGCCGGGGAGAATCATAGCCGTGCATCCGGGCAAAGGTATTGTTGACGGATAAATAGCGTCCGTCAGGTGTGGTGGTAAAAATACCCACAGGGGCATTCATCAGGATTTCTTGAGGATTCTCAAAGACAGGTTGCTCGAGTGAGCCTTGGTCCGTTGGCGGGGAGGTCCTTTGGGACATAACAAGCTCCCTGGCTTGAATAATTGAGGAAAGGCAGGATTAATATCTTTGAATCAGTATTAAAGCCAACCCATTGGCAACATTATATTTGTATCTGCACTTTGTTGCTAAACTGAATGCCATAACCGATTTAAAATTTCTACATTTTTTTTGTAATGCATCTGGCAAAATGCAAAATTTTACAAAAAAGATGTTATATATCAACTGGTAATATAAAAGGATTCTAAGACTGAATTATCTTTTATAAAAACATACCTTTTTTATTGGAATTGCAGTCATGCATTAGCAATAAACTTACCTTGACCATGACTTCCTGGGGCTGGAGTATGTGTTTGGCGCTTGGAAGCCGGTGGTGCACGAAAGGTTGTGATGGGCTATTGTCGGAAAAATACCAAAACAGCTACTATACCTGCCGGTATTTTCATGTAGCAGTAGACTCGGATTGCAGGTAGTCTGCACTTCTGATGAAATTAGACATAACGTTCCAGCATGCCAGTTTGACCTCCTGGCAAATGCACCTTGGGAATGGTAGTCTTGTCCTCAGATTTCCCTAACTGGGGTAACTGCAACCCAATGGAGGTTAGCTATGAGCACTTCAAAGGCTGTGGAAGCGTTTATGGGTTACCAGAGGATTAACTCTGGGGAAAAAACAATTAAGAATTATAAGATCTTGCTTCACAAGTTTGATGGTCATCTCGGAGAAAAGGAGATTAGTCAGGTCACCTCAGAGGACATTTTTAATTTCCTTGTCCAAAACACCGAAGGACAAAAGCAGAGCACGAAGCGACTCAAGTTCACCCTTATCAAGGCCTTTTTCAATTTCATAACCGCAAATGTTGATGAAAAGCTTCCCAACCCTTGCCATACCCAGGTGCTGAGAAAATCCTTTCGTGATCCCACCGGGAGACAATGGAACATACTGGAAAAGGATGTGGTCGATGAAATTATTTTCAGAACGGACAACCCCAGAAACAGGCTAATGCTCGAACTGATGGCCAGAGGGGGAATGCGGATTGGCGAGGTCCTTAAGCTGAGGGCTGACGATCTTGATGATAGAAAGCTTTTCATTGATAGACCCAAAAGTGGCCGTCAATCCGAAGTGGTTTTTATCCCCAAGAAAGTAGCAGAGCGGCTTCGGGAATATATCAGATCAAATGGGATTTCTCCAGCCGAGCGCATTTTTCCTATTGGTTACACTGGTGCAAGAGCTATTGTCAAGAAATCAGGTCAAGCTGTAGGCATTAATCTGTGCCCCCACGACCTGAGACGTCATGCTGCAACCTACGCCTCACGTGCTGGGGCTCCTCTGGAAATTGTGAGCAAGGTCATCCTGCGGCATGCCAACCTGGCCACCACACAGCGGTATCTGGGCAAGGTCAGCGATACTGAAGCGCTGCATTGGATTGAAAATATCTACCGTTAAAATCAACCCGGGGCAGGATTAGCTGCCTGCCCCACCCATTCAAGCCTTGGATTAGTATTCCTTTCAAATCTGATACCGGACTACTCCCATCCCATAGCCGTTATGTTGCTCGCCTGCTTTATTCTGCATACTTGGCAAGAGCCTTTTCCAGGTCTTCTAACCGTACCGGCTTGGCCAGATAGTCATTCATGCCAGCCTTGAGGAACTTCTCCCGGTCTCTTTGCATGGCAACTGTCAGGCTGCCTGGAACAACATATAAGGATCTAAAGTTTATGCAACTTCTCTATGTCTGAGGGTCAAATCACCCTGCCCAAGCAGAAGACCCTGAATGGAAATATCTTCGTCAAGTTCTTCCCAGTGCACACCTCTTGGGCTAAGCTCGTATTTTTGCAACTGCTCAGGAGAAGCATTCAATAAGCGGGGAAACCAAGCCAGGGGCACTCCAATTGTACGGCCGTCGTTCAACTCCACCCAGAGGCGATCCTTGTCTACTATGACCCCTTTAGGAGAAATATTCATGCCAAACCTCCAGCAAATATTCATTGTTCTCTGCGGTCAAGCGGGCGATTTTGCTGAGTTCTTGAGCGTTAAAGCCATGGTTTCTGGCCAGCTGAATGTGAGGAGACAGCCAGAATTTGGCCTCAGAACCCCCTTGCCTTACGTGAATATGAGCAGGCTCAGGAGGTATGCCCTCGTTTGAATAAAAAAAGAATTTTAAGCCCTCAAAACGAAGCACCACAGGGGCCATTCATTTCCTCCGCCGAATATTCATTATATTCAAGTTGCATATTTTTGAGTACCAGTCAATTGAGGGCTAGTTGCCATAGTCCTCAAACCCTTAATGTGCAGACTACAAACGGTATTTAATGATGCAACTGCAAAAAATCCTTTTTGTCACGCGAAGACGCGTGACAGGGGTCAGGTGACAGGGGTCAGGAGTCAATAAAAACTAATATTTATGAGCTTGCTTTATTGCTAAATTGCTCGTACTCCGACTTTTTGCAGGCGCATCAGGTATAGGACGTATTAACACAAGAAAATGTGAGCATCATAAACAGTTAATATCTTTATGCCGTCAGCGATAAGATCTCCCTTAAAGCTGTCGACTAATAAAGACATCCTAAGAAAACAGACTTGTTACTTGTTGGAGAATTTCTTCCATTTTGACGTCATTTAACGTACAGACTTTATCGATAAAAGTCTCAGTGTCAGCAGTGAATAGTCTATCAGGCCGAACATTGCACTCTTTTTTTAAGGTTCCTTGCTTAACATCTTTCTGGCTTATCTTAATAGCGTGTTTGCTAGATAAGTTAGTGGTTAACATACATAGTATTGCATCACTGCCATCTAGCTTTTTCAAAACCAGCGCAGGTCTTATTTTCGCTGTCGACAGATCAGTATGTGGAAACGGAAGAAGGACTATTGAACCTCGCAACTATCATTCTTCTCGAGAGCCATAGTTGTGTTCGCGCAAAAGCTTAATAAGCTTTCCTCAGTATCATTTTCGATGCCATCCCACATTTGTTTTTCGATGTGATCTTCAATATTCTTCTTTAAATTTTGTGCAGGCTCATAATCAGGTTGAAGGTTAAGAGCTATGTTTACTTGATGCAAAGCTTCCAGATATTTGTTTATCTTATATAAAGAAAGAGCAAAATTATAATGAGACTCTGGTATGTCTGGATGGTTAGTTAACACTCTATTGTAGCACTTTCTCATAGAAGTCTCATCTTTTCGAAGGCATGCTACTGCGCCCATGATATATTCATAATGAACTGGCTCAATGCAAGCTAATGGCTTAGCTTTATTAACAATGCTCTGTAAAGTAATTTCATTGATCATCCCTGAATCATACATTTGATAGATTTTGTTCATCAATTCTTCAGTTATCGTCTTTGGTGCACCCATTTTCATTTTAACCACCCCATCAAGGTTAAGGTTTGATGATATGTTACCAAAAATCTAATCGGCTTGATTTATATTTAGTTTAGATATGTTCAGTTTGCCTCTGGATAAAAGGTAAGTTGCTTTCGATCCTGATGTCAAGATTTTAAAAAAAATAACCCAAAAAAACAGCTTCAAGACTAATCCTTAGTGGCATTATATGAGTGTCCAGCAAGCCTCTTTCACTTAGAACCGGAAAATTCGAATTAACTCCAAGTTTTTTGTTTATGTGCTGATTTTATTAGTCTTTTTTATTTTAAAAAATATTTTTTCCCGTATGGTTTTTTGCAAAAAATGTCTGACAGCTTTTGTGTAAAAAGCGTATTTAAAAAGTTGAAGGTCCTGGTGGCTGAAATGGGTCTGACTATCAAGGCCCTGCTGCTCATGTGCGTGGAACGGCTTAGAGAGGGAAAGGAAATGGATAAATAAAAATTCCGGGGCAGTGCTCCACCACTAACCCCGGCGTAACCGTCAAACCAAAGGAGTTGGCCAGACAATATGAAGAGGCCAGGCAGCAGGAAAAGGCAGGATAGGTTCTGAAAAAAATTAGCACAAGGCCGGGTTGCTCCTTTGGGGTGCCCCGGTTTTTTTTGTTGGGTAGCAATCGGGTATCAAAAATGAAAAAGGCTTAGAAGCTGTTGCCTCTAAGCCTTTGATTTTCTTGGTAGCGGGGACCGGATTTGAACCGATGACCTTCGGGTTATGAGCCCGACGAGCTACCATACTGCTCCACCCCGCATCAACGAATTTATATTTATAATGATTTGCTCTGGCTGTGTCAAGGATTAAATTTGCAAGGTGCAGCCCCAAGTGTTTTTCAGCCTTTTTTGTGCAGCTTGGCGTTAAACATGGGCGTAACCGTGGAAGCTTTTCTGTAGCCTGTAAATCTCTTGTTTTCAGTTCTTATCTTTTTAAGCTCCTGGCTCAGAGTGGCATGCAGCTCTCTGGCAGAGGCGGTTATTCTGTTTTGCAGGTTCTGCAGGCGATCAAGCTTTTCCAGGAATTCGTCTTTTTCCTGTACAGGAGGGGCCGCAAAGGCCCTGTCCATCACATCCTTGCGCTTCAGGGAAAGTCTTTCCGCTTCATCCAGATTTGCCTCCTGCAGGTGGGTCAATTCCTCCCGGCCCAGTTCCAGGGCTATATCCAGGCATGCAGGTCCGTCTTTCATATTTGACTCCTTTGCAGGGTTTATCAGGCGGCCTGGCGGACTTCTGCCCTGAGTTCGGAAACGATTTTCTTCCAGGTATCCACTAAGGGCAGGAATTCGTATTCCAGGAGGTCCGCCAGGAGATTCCAGTCATTTTTTTCCTGGACCTCGATCATCTCGCTGAACAGTTCAGAGAGTTTTTCAATGCCCTTGTCCAGATCCTCCTGGCTGGTGAGCTGGTAATCCTGCTTCAGCACAGTGACGGTATTCATGAAGTCACGCACCACGGACAGAAGGTCCTGATACATTTCCAGGGCCCGGGTCTCTTCCCCTTGTCTGAACAGTTCCGCCACTTCGGACCCGCCTTTGGACATGAGGGTGACCACCTTGTAAAGTTCTCTGGTGATATTCATGGCCATGGTGATGGAGTCCATGGTTCTTATTTCCACCTTTTCTATGTCGGATGTGTCCACATCCTCTGCCTGATGCGGGTATATTTCCGAAAAGGATTCTTCGTTGACCAGGACGTCCGTGACCACCCTCTCTCCCAGATCCCTGTCCTTTATGACCTTGACCAGGAGGTCCTCAAGGTTGTTGAAATTGCTTACGTTGAAATCGGTCTGATGGCCGTCGATAATTATCATCTGCTCCTCCTTGGGGGAATGAAATAACTTCTGAAAGGGAAAATTTTGCTGCAACTGTTGTATGAAATTCTTAATTCAAGTTGCATGCCACTGAGGTTTAACTAAAGCGGGGTACGCGCGCAACTCAGTTATTTGTTAATTGTTAATAGGGAAGGGATCGGTTACAACCACCCCCGACCCCTCCTTGGCTAAGGAGGGGAGCTAAACCGTGGCCTGGATTTACTTTGGTGGTGGAAGTTTAATCACGAGCCAGATGGAGTGTTTGACAGATGCATGCGACAGAGTGTTGCCACGCCTCGATCTGCTCCCCTCCTTGGCTAAGGAGGGGAGCTACACCGTGGCCTGGATTTACTTGGGTGGTGGACTTCTGGAATGTTTATAAGGAAGGGATTTCATACAACCACCCCCGGCCCCTCCTTGGCTAAGGAGGGGAGCTACACCGTGGCCTGGATTTACTTGGGTGGTGAAAGCTTAGGCAACTCCCGGAAAATAGAATTATAAACTTGGGTAGGCGGCGACCTTTTAATTTTCCGCATGTTGCCCAGAACTCCCCACCCTAGAACTGTTACGTTATTTTCAGGTAGTTGCCTTAATCAAGCTCCAGTAGGAGTATTTATTCAGATGCATGCGACAGAGTGTTGCCACGCCTCGATCTGCTCCCCTCCTTGGCTAAGGAGGGGAGCTACACCGTGGCCTGGATTTACTTGGGTGGTGAAAGCTTAGGCAACTCCCGGAAAATAGAATTATAAACTTGGGTGGGTGGCGACCTTTTAATTTTCCGCATGTTGCCCAGAACTCCCCACCCTAGAACTGTTACGTTATTTTCAGGTAGTTGCCTTAATCAAGCTCCAGTAGGAGTATTTATGCAGATGCATGCGACAGAGTGTTGTCGCCCCTCGATGTGCTCCCCTCCTTGGTTAAGGAAGGGCTGGGGGTGGTTCGATATTTAGCTCCCTTCCTTTCCCGGCCCTTCCCAGGCTAAGGAGGGGAGTTTACGCCGTGCACTTAAGCCTATACAGGGGAGCAGGATGTCAGATAAAGTTACCAGCATGTTGGTTTGAAATTTCTGACAGCGCCTAAGGGTTTTACAAGGGAAAAGCACTGCAGGTTTATGTTTTCAGGCGTGCAAGATGCCGGCCGTACACGGCCTGGCCCAGGCTGACGCAGGCGTCTCCCGGGGGCAGGAATCTGTGCGTCAAAACATTGAACGATCTCCGGACAAGACCTGCTTCAAGCTCCCGGGCCAGGGTCAGGTTGTGCATGACACCGCCGCTAAGGCCTATGGTCCTGATGCCGGTGGCGTTTCCTGCCTGCGCGGCCCACAGGCACAGGCCCCGGACCAGGGACAGGTGAAACCTGCGGCTGATTATGGCCGGGCTCAGGCCACTAATATGGTCTTTCAGAATTTGACGAAACAGGGTCAGGGTGTCCAGAATGCCAAGCCCATTGCGGTGGTGAACCGGCAGCTCGTATGCGGTTTCTTGTCCGTGGGACTGGATTTTTTCCAGGAGAACAGCCCCCTGGCCTTCGTAGCTGATGCTTCTGACCAGCCCGAGCATGGCGGCCACTGCGTCAAAAAGACGACCGCACCCGCTGGAGAGGGGGGAGTTGATGTTTTTTTCTATCATCTGCCTCAAAAGCATCTCCTCTTTAGTCAGCCCTTGCTCAAAATCCCTGGCCAGTACGGAATGCTCCATGCCCAGACTATGGATAAAGCCGGCAGCGATACGCCAGGGCTCGCGCACGGCCAGGTCTCCTCCGGGCAGGGGCACGGGCTCAAAGCTGCCCACTCTTTGCAGGGTCATGTCCCGGTTGTCCACCAGCAAAAGCTCGCCTCCCCACAGGGTGCCGTCATCCCCCAGCCCGGCTCCGTCCAGGGCCAGGCCCAGGCACGGGCCTTCAAAACAGTTTTCAGCCATGACAGACAGGATGTGGGCGTAGTGATGCTGCAGGGCCTGCACCGGCAGACCGGACTCCTGCCTGGCGTACCTGGTGCTCAGGTAGTCAGGGTGCAGGTCGCTGATCACCATTTCCGGGTTGACCTGCAGTACGTGCTGCAGATGGGCTATGCACTCCCGGTAAAAACCGTAGTTTTCCAGGTTCTGCAGGTCGCCTATGTGCTGGGAGACAAAGGCCTGGTCATTTCTGGTGAGACAGAAGGTGTTTTTGAGTTCCGGGCCTGTGCCCAGAACAGATGGGCCGTCCCGGGACAGAAATACCGGCTGCGGGGTATATCCCCTGGCCCGACGCAAGTAGGCAGGCCCGGGGCCGCGGGCGCACATTACCGAGTCATCGCAGCGCACCAGGATGTCCCGGTCATGCAGAAGAAAGTAATCAGCAATTTGACCCAGACGCCCCAGGGCCTCCCGGTTGCCAAGACTTATGGGCTCGGAGTTCATGTTGCCCGAGGTCATGACCAGGGCGGGTATTTCCTGCCGGGTGAGCAGAGCCTTGAAGTGTTCAAAGAGAACCAGGTGCAGGGGGGTGTATGCCAGCATGATGCCCAGCAGGTCTGTATCCGGGGCCAGTTCGGGGCTCAAGGGGCAGGGCTGGATGGGCTTCACCGCCAGGATGGGGCTGGAGGGGCTCTGCAGGATTTCTGCTTCCAATGGGCTTAGCTCCGCCAGCTCTACAGCGGCAGCTATGTCCGGGACCATGACAGCCAGGGGTTTGTGCGGTCGGTTCTTGCGGCGACGAAGTTCCCGAACGGCTTCCTGATCGGCAGCGTCGCAGGCCAGGTGAAAACCGCCGAGGCCTTTTATGGCCAGGATGTTGCCCTGTTTAAGCAGGTAAGCGCTTTTCTTCAGGGGGGAATCATGTTCTGAAATCCTGTTGCCGTCCGCATCTGTCAGCCAGAGCCCGGGGCCGCACTGGGGACAGGCATTGGGCTGGGCATGGAAACGCCGGTCTCCGGGGTCGCTGTACTCCCGGCGGCATTGGAGGCACATTTCAAAGCAGGCCATGGAGGTGTTTTGCCGGTCATAGGGGATAAGCCCGGTAATGGTATACCTGGGGCCGCAGTTGGTGCAGTTGGTGAAGGGATAGAGATATCTTCGGTCCTTAGGGTCCAGTATCTCCCGGGTACAGTCGCTGCATACGGCGGAGTCGGGGCTTATGAGCACCTGGCTTTGCTCCAGGGCAGAGCTTTCCAGGATGATGAATCCGGATTCACCTGCCTCAGGTGTTGTCTCGTCTGTCTGAATCCGGGTAATTTCAGCTAAGGGCGGGGGGTTGCCCCTGAGTTCTTCTTCAAACCAGGCCAGTGCCTCCTCTTTGCCCTGGACTTCGATGACCACGCCAAGGGAGGTGTTCTGCACCGAACCAGTAAGGCCGTGTTGAGCGGCCATACGGTAGACAGAGGGCCTGAAGCCTACTCCCTGGACCCGGCCATTGACAATATATCTCTTACGCCTCATAATTTTCTGTTTGGATAAAAATAATAATCGAAGCCATTAACACTACAGCGAAACTTATAAAATACACTATGGTATCTCAACTGGGGACAGGCACTTTTGCCGATGGAAAACCTTCAACTGCTCAAAAATCTCGGCGGCAAAAGAGCCAGTCCCCGGAGGCCAATCATAAGTTTCGCTGTAGTGTTAACTGATTTAAGATTTTAAACCGGAAAAGACAAGAAGCCTTCATGTCCTTGCCTGATAAACAACCTTCACCTTTATAAACTATGGAAAATTCAATTCGCATAAGCGGGGCCAGGCAGCATAACCTCAAGTCCCTGTCCTTAGAAATTCCCCGCAACAAGCTGGTGGTCCTTTGTGGTCCTTCAGGGTCGGGCAAGTCAACCCTGGCCTTTGATATTATCTATGCCGAGGGGCAGAGGCGCTACGTGGAATCCCTGTCCGTTTACGCCAGGCAGTTTCTGCCGCAGATGGACAAGCCCTTAGTGGACAAGATTGAGGGGCTTTCCCCGGCCATCTCCATTGAGCAGCATACCCTGTCCAGGAATCCGCGCTCCACTGTGGGCACGGTGACCGAGGTGTACGATTTTTTAAGGGTCTTTTACGCCAGGCTTGGGACTTCCACCTGTCCCGAGTGCGGCCTGGAGGTACAGGCCCAGTCCGCCAGCCGCATCATAGAACATATCATGGACATGCCCCAGGGTACAAAGTTTATGATTTTAAGCCCCTTAGTGAACAACAAAAAGGGTACGCACCAGGAGCTTTTGAAAAAGCTCAAGTCCCAGGGGTTTGTCCGGGTGCGCATAAACGGCGAGGTCCAGAGCTTAGACACTCTGCCCGCGCTGGATAAAAACCGCAAACACCGCATAGAGCTGGTGGTGGACCGCTTAGTGCACAAGCCGGACATGCGCAAAAGGCTGGCCGACTCGGTTGAACTGGCCCTGGCTTATGGCCAGGACAGCCTGCTGGTGTCCATTGTGGACGGCCGGGACATTTTTTACAGCACCCAGGCGGTATGCCCTGACTGCAAGATCTCCATGCCTGCTCCCAGCCCGCAGCTTTTTTCCTTCAACAGTCCCCAGGGGGCCTGCCCGGAATGTTCGGGTATCGGCAGCGTGGAGTATTTTGAGCCGGACCTGATAGCCCCCAACAAGGGCCTGAGCCTGAACCGGGGAGCAATCATCCCCTGGAAAAAGCCTGCGGTCTTTGCCAGGTACAAGGACGACCTGCTGGCCCTGGGCCGCAAATACGGCTTTGACTTAGACACCCGGCTGGCTGATTTCCCCCCGGAGGCCTTAGAAGCGCTTTTTGCCGGAGACAAGGAACTTGGTTTCGAGGGGGTGCTTAGCCTCCTGGAGGAGGGGTTCGCCATCGGCCCGGTCTGGCGTGATGAACTGGCCAGATACAGGCAGTCCAGGCCCTGTCCTGTATGCAGGGGGGCCAGGCTGAGGCCCGAGTCCTTGTCCGTGCACGTAAACGGGAAAAACATCTACGAATTTACCCGTTTGTCCATTCACAAGGCCTTAGAGTGGCTGCAAAGCCTGAAATTTGAGCAGTCCCAGGCCAGGATTGCAGAGCCGCTTATAAATGAACTGAGCCACAGGCTCAAATTTCTGGTCAACGTTGGCCTGGATTATATAAATCTGGCCCGGAACATGTCCACCCTGTCCGGGGGGGAGGCCCAGCGCATCCGCCTGGCAGGGCAGCTGGGCTCCGGCCTGGTGGGGGTGACCTATGTCCTGGACGAGCCAAGCATAGGCCTGCATCCCAGGGACAACGACCGATTGCTGTCCACCCTGCGCGAACTCCAGGGCCGGGGCAACACCGTGCTGGTGGTGGAGCATGACGAGGCCACCATCAGAAGCGCGGACCACGTACTGGAGCTCGGCCCCGGTTCCGGAGCTCTGGGCGGGGAAGTGGTGCACCAGGGAAGCGTGGATGCCCTGCTTGGTTCCAATACCCTTACAGGCAAGTACCTGCGCCGGGAGATGACTATCCCCAGGCCGGATAAAAGGCGAAACTCCGGTCGCTGCCTGACTCTGCGCGGAGTGAGCACCAACAACCTCAAAAACGTAGACTGCGACATTCCCCTGAACCAGCTGGTGGTGGTCACTGGAGTTTCCGGCTCTGGCAAGAGCTCGCTGGTGGTGGATTCGCTGTACAAGCACCTGGCCCTGGCCAGGGGACTCAAGGTGGATGAACCCGGAAGCATTGCCGGAATTGAAGGGGCGGAGCATATCGCCAAGGTGGTGCCCATTGACCAGTCACCCATCGGCCGGACCCCCAGGTCCAATCCGGCCACATATACCAAGGTCTTTGATGAAATCAGAAATATTTTCGCCGAAACCAAAGATGCAAGAAAGCGCGGGTACAAGCCGGGGCGTTTCAGCTTCAACGTGCGCGGGGGTCGCTGCGAGTCCTGCAGCGGAGACGGACAGATAAGGGTGGAGATGCATTTTCTGCCGGATGTGTTCGTGACCTGCGAGGTGTGCGGGGGGCAGCGGTACAACCGGGAGACCCTGGACATTGAGTACAGGGGGTATAATATCGCTCAGGTTCTGGATATGTCCGTGGCTCAGGCCAGGGTATTTTTCCAGAATTACCCGGTCCTGGAGCGCAAGCTGGGCATCCTGGAGGAAGTAGGCCTGGAATACCTGAGGCTGGGTCAGCCGGCCACTACTCTTTCGGGAGGAGAGGCCCAGAGGATAAAGATATCCAGGGAGCTGTCCAAGAAGAGCCTTCCAGGGACCCTGTACGTGCTGGACGAGCCCACCACAGGCCTGCATACCCACGAGGTGGGCAAGCTTATCCAGGTCCTGAACCAGCTGGTGGACAAAGGGGCTTCGATAATTGTCATCGAGCACAACTTAGACGTGGTGGCCTGTGCGGATTATCTCCTGGACCTGGGTCCCGGAGGCGGGGACAGCGGAGGATACATTGTGGCCCGGGGTACACCGGAGGAAGTCAGGGACAACCCCGGGTCGGTTACGGGCAGGTTTCTATCCCTTGAGACTTGATAAGGGCAGTCAGTGTAGTGACTTACTCTTGAAGCCCTGGCATAAAAAATTAGAAATTGTTATCAGTTAAGGGATCAGAAAAATACTGATGTACCGCCATAGTTATGCTTTGTCTGCAACAATAAAGAGAAGAGTTTTTTGACAGGATTAACCACGACAAAGACGCGTGGCAGGCATAGATTAAGAGATGGATTAAGAGAAAAGCATTTTTATCCCGCCCGGAAGGCGGGCTAAAAGGTCTTCAATCCGGCACTCACTTTCTTCCGGCATTCATGAGTGCCGGATGGCTAATGCAATCTGCGGCTTCCGGCCGCTGATTGCTTATCCTGTCCATCCTGTTAATCCTGTCTAAAAATTCTTGTTTTTTGTAACAGGCTTTCAACGGTTATGTCTGAAGTATCTGTTTAGCGCTTTTAAGGAAAGCAGGGGACAGGCACTCCGGGACCCACTTGAGCATCATTTTGTGCTTAAAACATCTCATTTTTTGGGACAAGTGGGTCCCGGAAGAGCCAGTCCCCATGCCACATGCAAAGCGCTAAACAGATACGTCTGAACAGTAACGGCATATTGGTATTTTGAACATCCATAATTGTTAATTGTTGAAGAACAAAAGCCTGAATTCACTGCCTTACCCTGATAACAATTAACAAATAACAGATAACTGGGTTGCGGGCATGGCCCGCGTTAGTGCAGCTCTACTTGTCTTTTTCTTTTCTGTTTTCTATGGCCACGCGGGTGGCCACACCCAGAAGGCCGCACAAAACTCCCAGGATAAGTGCCCGCAGGGGGTCGATGCCAAAGATCAGGCTGGCGGTCAGGCCCACGGTGCCGCCCAGTATAACGCCTCTGAATATTGGTATGTTCATGACTGTTTCCTCTTTGTTTTTTACAGACGGCTTAAACTGTAACCATTCAGGGGGGTGCCAGTTATCGGTTATCAGTTAATTGTTAATTCTATTTTCCGGGAGTTGCCTAAGTTTTCACCACCCAAGTAAATCCAGGCCACGGTGTAGCTCCCCTCCTTAGCCAAGGAGGGGCCGGGGGTGGTTGTATGAAATCCCTTCCTTATAAACATTCCAGAAGTCCACCACACAAGTAAATCCAGGCCACGGTACAGCTCCCCTGCTTGGCCTGGGAAGAAGCCGGTTAAGGAAGGGAGCTAAATATCGAACCACCCCCCAACCCCTCCTTAGCCAAGGAGGGGAGCAGATCGAGGCGTGGCAAGACTCTGTCGCATGCATCTGAATAAATACTCCTACTGGAGCTTGATTAAGGCAACTACCTTAAAATAACGTAACAGTTTCAGGGTGGGGAGTTCTGGGCAACATGCGGAAAATTAAAAGGTCGCCGCCTACCCAAGTTTATAATTCTATTTTCCGGGAGTTGCCTAAGCTTTCACCACCCAAGTAAATCCAGGCCACGGTGTAGCTCCCCTCCTTAGCCAAGGAGGGGAGCAGATCGAGGCGTGGCAACACTCTGTCGCATGCATCTGAATAAATACTCCTACTGGAGCTTGATTAAGGCAACTACCTTAAAATAACGTAACAGTTTCAGGGTGGGGAGTTCTGGGCAACATGCGGAAAATTAAAAGGTCGCCGCCTACCCAAGTTTATAATTCTATTTTCCGGGAGTTGCCTAAGTTTTCACCACCCAAGTAAATCCAGGCCACGGTGTAGCTCCCCTCCTTAGCCAAGGAGGGGCCGGGGGTGGTTGTATGAAATCCCTTCCTTATAAACATTCCAGAAGTCCACCACCCAAGTAAATCCAGGCCACGGTCCAGCTCCCCTGCTTGGCCTGGGAAGAAGCCGGTTAAGGAAGGGAGCTAAGTATCGAACCACCCCCCAACCCCTCCTTAGCCAAGGAGGGGAGCAGATCGAGGCGTGGCAACACTCTGTCGCATGCATCTGAATAAATACTCCTACTGGAGCTTGATTAAGGCAACTACCTTAAAATAACGTAACAGTTTCAGGGTGGGGAGTTCTGGGCAACATGCGGAAAATTAAAAGGTCGCCGCCTACCCAAGTTTATAATTCTATTTTCCGGGAGTTGCCTAAGTTTTCACCACCCAAGTAAATCCAGGCCACGGTGTAGCTCCCCTCCTTAGCCAAGGAGGGGCCGGGGGTGGTTGTATGAAATCCCTTCCTTATAAACATTCCAGAAGTCCACCACCCAAGTAAATCCAGGCCACGGTCCAGCTCCCCTGCTTGGCCTGGGAAGAAGCCGGTTAAGGAAGGGAGCTAAATATCGAACCACCCCCAACCCCTCCTTAGCCAAGGAGGGGAGCAGATCGAGGCGTGGCAACACTCTGTCGCATGCATCTGAATAAATACTCCTACTGGAGCTTGATTAAGGCAACTACCTTAAAATAACGTAACAGTTTCAGGGTGGGGAGTTCTGGGCAACATGCGGAAAATTAAAAGGTCGCCACCCACCCAGGTTTATAATTCTATTTTCCGGGAGTTGCCTTACCTGGAAAAACCGAATAACAAATAACAGTTAACAGATAAAAGGCATATATCCTCTGAAAAACTGAAGGTCAAATCTTATGCATGCGGACAAAAAAGAATTGCGGGCTGCGATGCTCAGGCAAAGAAGTTCCTTAGACCCCGGGGAGGTAAATGCCAAAAGCGCTGCCGTCATAGAAAATTTTCTCTCTACTAAGAAGCTCATGCAGCACACCTGTTTTCTGGTCTATCTGCCCATCAAAAGCGAGGTGGACACTAAGCCTCTGTTGCGGGAACTTCTGCAGCAGGGCCGTGAGGTGTACGCCCCGTACTGTGACCCGCACCGGCCCGGCAGGATGGAATTTTACCGGGTGCAGGACCTGAGCTGCCTGAGGCCGGGGTTTTGCAATATCTACGAGCCGGAGCCGAAACAGGAGAATATCTTTGAGAATCATGCTCCCTCTGTGGCGGTGGTGCCCGGGGTGGCCTTTGACGAATCCGGATACCGCCTGGGTTTCGGCCAGGGTTTTTATGACCGCTATTTCAGCCTGCTGTCAGACCCAGGGCCGCTGCTTGCGGGCTTTGCATACGATTTCCAGGTGGTGGAAAGACTTCCGGCAGATCCCTGGGATATACCCATGCATTTTATATTTACCGAAACAAGGACCATTGAAGTTTTTACCCAAAATAAGTCAAGCTGAAAATGGGTAAAAGTGCGGGAACCTGACTACTGGAGTGCAACTATGAATAGTCCGCAGTATATAAGTTTTTCTTTTCCCGGCCTGGAAAAAGTGACCTGTATTTTCGGAACCAGGCTGGGCGGGGTAAGTTCGGGAAGTTTCGGGCAGGGCAACATTTCCCTGGATGTGGAGGATGAACCTGCACGGGCCGGGGCCAATCGCAGGGCTTTGAAGGATGAACTGGGACTGTCCGGGTGGGTGGAGCTTAGGCAGGTGCACGGTACGCTTGTTCATTTTGACCCTGATGAAGACTGCCTGGACGGGTCGTCCCTGGAAGGCGACGGTCTTGGACTGTCCCGGCCTGGCCGGGGTGCTGTGATCAAGACCGCTGACTGCCAGCCGGTCATGCTTGCACACAAGTCCCAGGAATACGTCCTGGCCCTGCACTGCGGCTGGCGGGGCAACCGGGCCGGGTTTCCTGAAACCGCCGTAAGAGATTTGTGTAAATACTACAATCTCAGTCCGGCAGACCTGGCGGCTGTGCGCGGCCCCTCCCTGGGGCCATGCTGTGCCAGGTTCGAGCCTTTTGAGGAACATTGGACTCCGGAATTTGCCGATTATTATCATCAGGAGCAAAAAACAATGGACCTGTGGTCCCTGACCCGGGATCAGCTCCTGCAGGCCGGACTGCTCCCGCAGAATGTTTTTTCCCTGGATATGTGCACCATGTGCCGGGAAGAGCTCTTTTTCTCCTATCGACGGGAAAAAAAAGGCGGAAGGCAGGCCAGTATAATAAATATTTTTGCCTGAGTTTAAACAGGAAGTGACAAGCAATTCATCCTGGAAGAAATTTCTCACGCCCGGGCCGCCTCCGGCCCATAGGGCCTACGCCCCGGAGGGAAGCGGCCCTAGAGCCGCGGAGCAAGGCAGGAGGAAGAGATAAATATTTATATCCCCCGAGCCGGGGTCTTTGGATAAATTGACTTTTATACACTTACTGGTTACATGAAACATAAGGAGAGCTTAAGATGACTGTTCCAGTAAAAGAACGAGTGCGTAAACATCGAGAGGGGTTGAGGTCCGCTGGTATGCGTCCTATCCAGATTTGGATTCCTGATACCCGAGAGGAGGGATTTGGGGAGGAATGCCGCCGTCAGAGCCTGCTTGTAGCGAATGATCCCCAGGAGAAGGAAGTTCTGTCCTGGATCGAGGACGTATCCGACAGGGAAGGCTGGGAGTAATGGGAAGAGGCGACATATTGCCTGTTGTGCAACCAGGAACCTACGGCAAGCCTCGCCCAGCCCTGGTCATCCAGTCGGACTTTTTTGGCGTCCACCCATCTGTTACAATCCTGCCTATAACCAGCAAGCTGCGTGATGCGCCCTTATTTCGGCTTCGAGTAGATCCGACAGTCCAGAACGGACTGCTGTCTGTATCTGAAGTCATGGTGGACAAAATTACAACCCTGCCAAGTGATAAGTTGAGAGAGCCTTTTGGCCATCTCGAATACGAGTACATGCGGGAAGTAGAGCGGCTTCTGACTGTCTGGATGGGAATTGGATAGCTGTCATGGCTGCTTGACAAATTGTTTCGGGAGGCTGTTTCAGTCCACATTGCGGAATATGCGCTGCCAGGGGATTTCCAGTTCCAGGCTGTGCAGGGGCAGGTGGTGTTCCGGGGGGATGTCCAGGAGTTCCCAGGTGTCCTGCTGGGTGCGGCGGTATAGTTCCATGCGCCTGCGCTCCGGGTCAATGAGCACGAATTCTTTCAATGAGGGCAGGCTTCGGTAATATGTCGCTTTGTCTCCCCGGTCAAAAGCCGCGGTGGACTCGGACAAAACCTCGCCCACCACAACAGGGGAGCGCATGAACTGTTCTGCTTTGTGGTCCTCCGGATCACAGGTGACCAGGACATCTGGATAAAAATAAATCTCTTCCTTTTTTATTTCCAGCTTCATGTCCGCCATATAAACCCGGCAGGGCGAGCCTTCCAATGCCTGATCCAGAGAAGACGCGAGATTCAAGGTTATGGTAACATGCCGCCTGGAGGCTCCGCCCATGGCAAAAACCTCACCATGGATATACTGATACTTTTCCAGCTGGGCCGGTTCCCAGTCCAAGTATTCTGCAGCCGTCATGGGCTGCACGGGGTGAGCTTCTCCCATACCAATCTCCTTAAATAAGTTTGCCAGGACGGTATCCTGGCTGATATACGAACTATGATCGGTTGGTCAGTGTGCTGGAATACTGTATTTCAAATTATCATGAATCTCTGCAAAAAAGAAGGAAAAAATGAGCAATAAGGGGATAATTTTTGATCTGGACGGAACACTTCTGAACACTCTGCAGGATCTGGCGGATACTGTGAACAGTGTTCTCAAGGGCAGGGGTTGGAGCACGCATCCGGTGGATGCCTACCGCAATTTCGTAGGCGACGGGCTGACCATGCTCATCAGGCGGGCTGTACCTGAGGATGTCCAGGACCAGTCGGTCATCAATGAATGCATCCTGGCGGCCCGAGAGGAGTACTCCAGGCGCTGGGCAAACAGGACCGCTCCGTACCCGGGGGTACTTGAGGCGCTGGAAGAACTGGCCCGAAATGAGATTCCCATGGCTGTTTTGTCCAACAAGCCCCATGAGGCCACCCTGCATACTGTGGGACACTTTTTTCCGGACGGGTATTTTCAGGTGGTGCAGGGAGCCCTGCCCAATGGGGCTGTCAAGCCTGATCCTGAACCGGCTCTGGAGGTGGCTGCCAGAATGGGCCTGAAACCGGACCAGGTATATTTCCTGGGTGATTCCAACGTGGATATGTATACTGCGCTCAGGGCAAAAATGACCGCCCTTGGAGCTGCCTGGGGCTTCCGGGGCAGAGAAGAACTGCTGCAGGCCGGAGCACATTATATTCTGGAGTCGCCACAGGAGCTTTCCGAATATTTTTGAAAAACGGATGTTTTTCACTCCGTGCTTATATTGTAGTTCTTGAGCTTGCGGTAGAGGTAGCTTCTTTCCAGGCCTATGGCCTCGGCCAGTCTGGACACATTGCCTTCATGTTCTTTGAGTTTCTGATCCAGGAACCTGGCTTCGAACAGGGACCTGGCCTGTTTGAAGTCGTGGGGCATGGCATCTGGTATGTCGGGGGCACTTTTATCAGGTCCCTGCCCTGAGAGTGCAGCCTCCCTGATTTCCGCCGGGAGCATGGAAGCGCTGATCTCCTTGCCCTGATGCAGTATATACATCCTCTCAACAAAGTTCTTGAGTTCGCGTACATTTCCCGGCCAGGGGTGTTTCTGCAGTATGCTTATGGCATCAGGACTGAAACTCAGGGGTTTGAAATTGTGCTCCTGGCTCAACTGAGATGTGAATTCCTCCAGAAGGGGCGGGATGTCTTTTTTTCTGTCCCGCAAGGGAGGCAGGTTCAGGGGAAAGACGTTCAGCCTGTAAAACAGATCCTCCCGGAAATTGCCCTTCTTCATCTCCTGCTGCAGGTTCTTGTTGGTGGCGGCGATGACCCGGACGTTGACGTTTATGGTTTTGTGTCCGCCCACTCGCTCAAAACTCTGCTCCTGCAGGATTCGAAGTATCTTGGCCTGGGTCTTGAGGCTCATGTCTCCTATTTCATCCAGAAAAAGGGTGCCCCCGTCAGCCAGCTCAAACTTGCCCTGCTTGCAAGATGATGCTCCGGTAAAGGAGCCTTTTTCATGGCCGAAGAGTTCCGATTCAATGAGTTCTTCCGGGATGGCCGCACAGTTGACTGCAATGAGGGGATGATCGGCTCTGTTGCTTTTGATGTGCAGGGACCTGGCCACAATTTCCTTGCCGGTGCCGTTTTCGCCGGTAATGAGCACCCAGGCCTCGGTGGGGGCCACCTGTTCAATGTTCTGCCGAAGTTCCTCGATATGGTCTGACTCGCCGGTTATCCTGTGCACTTCCGCGGATTTGCTGCTCAGGCGCAGCTTGCGGTTTTCCCGCCTGAGCCTGGAAAACTCCAGGGCCTTTTCCGAGGTGATGAGCACCTTTTCCAGGGACAAAGGCTTTTCTATGAAATCAAAGGCGCCGCTCTTGATGGCCTGTACAGCGGTCTGGATATTGCCGTGACCGGAGATCATGACCACTGGCAGGTTGGGGTGGCTTTCCCTGAGGCGGTTTAAGACCTCAAGGCCGTCCATGCCCGGCAGCCAGATGTCCAGCAGGACCAGGTCCACGCCCGGGCCCAGAAGTCCAAGTCCCTGCTCACCGCTTTCGGCTTCCAGGGTCTGGTAGTTTTCGTCTTCCAGAATTCCTCGCAGGGAAAGCCGGATGTCTTCCTCGTCATCGATTATCAAAATTTTTCCGGACATATAAAAAGCGGGGTTCGGGGTTATACATGAAAGGCGTCTGGGATTTATTTATCAAGTGTCCTCTTTAGCTTTTTTTTATTCTGCTGTCATCTTTTTTCAAGCTGTCATCCTTTCGCGTACTTTTGCAGGTATGCCAGCAGACTGTCTCTGAGGGAGTGCATGAGGCTGTTTTGGGGCAGCATGGCAAAAATGGTGTCTAAGTAGCCTTTTTGAAGTACCCGGCGACAGGAATAAGCATAGTTGAGATCGTATATCCAGGAGGACATGAGCAGCAGAAAGTCGTTCTTATAGCGCATCCTGTGGTAATCGGCCAGCCTGCCGGATCTTACCTGCTCCAGTATTTCCGGGCTGACTTCGTTTGCATCCTCAAGCTCCAGGGTGATGGTGTTGCTGCCCTTTGAATCCCGGGAGATGTGGTGTAAAATAATGGGATATATATCCAGTTTGTCCGCGTCCCGAACTGCACCGGCCACTGCCCTGATGCCCGGGGCAAGGGTCCGGGGCAGGCTTTTTCTATTGTGGTAAAGTACAGATAGAAGAACGCACCTTTTATCAGGTGCAGAAAGTTTTCTTAAAACCTTTTCCCTGTGCAGGATCTTTGTACTTAAAAGGCCGTGGTTGACGGATATTTTGTCGTTGAATGTCCGGTAAAGCCAGTACTGCTCAAAGCGGCCCAGGTCGTGAAAAAGCCCGGCCAGAGAAGTCAAAAAACATGATTGCGGGTCAAAGCCATGATAAGATGCCAGCTCCCGGGCCTGTTCCATTACCCTCAGGCTGTGCTCTTTTTTCAGCTCAAAGTTTAAATCCCCAGCAGGTGCAGCGTCCATGAAAGCCTGGACATAATCCTGGAAATAATTCAGATATGGTTTGATATTCATTTGGATTTTTGGTTAGCGGGTTGTTGATTGAATGTAGTGACTTACTTTTAAATTACAACGCCTCAAAGGACAAGCGTTTAGCGGTAATAAGGCATAACTGAACCAAAAACAAAGAGAAGGCACATATGTATTGCGTACGCGCAGAGACCATATACACCGGCAGGCAGGTTGTTCAGGATGCCTGCCTTGTGTTTGATGATTCCGGCATAGTTGGGGTCTTTCCCGAGGTATACGGGGAAATTATCCGGGAATGCCGGGTCATAACCCCGGCATTTATTGATCCCCACAGCCACATAGGCATGGTCCGGGCCGGTGAGCCCAGGGCCGAGGCCGAATCCAACGACAGGCAGGATCCGATTCTGGTCATGGCCGATGCACTGGATTCGCTGCAGATGGATGACCAGGCCCTGCAGGAGGCTGTGGAAGCAGGGGTGCTTTATTCCTGCATACTTCCGGGAAGCGGTAATATAATTGGCGGCAAAAGCGCGGTTATTCGAAACTATGCCTCTGACAGCACCAGGGCCTTTGTGGACAGGGCCGGACTCAAGGCAGCCCTGGGATATAATCCCATGTCCACTACCTCCTGGAACGGCTCCAGGCCCACGACTAGAATGGGGGCGCTGGCCATGCTGCGCAACAGGCTGGATGAGGTGCTTGTCAAGGAAAAGCGCCGCCAGGCGGCGGACGAGGAAAAGAAAAAAGAAATCATCCTGTCCGCGGAAGAAGAGACTCTGCTTAAGGTTCTGAAGGGAGAGCTTGTTTTAAGGGTGCACGTGCACAAGATCGATGATATTGCCGCCCTATTGAGACTGGTGGATGAGTTTTCATTGCGTGTAAGTGTGGAGCACGCCATGGGTGTACACCATGGCGATATCTTCAAAGAACTGTCCAGGCGGGGTATTCCCGTAGTTTACGGACCCGTGGATGCTTTTGCCTACAAGGTGGAGCTGAAACACGAGAACTGGCGCAACCTGAAGCACCTTCTGGATTCAGGGGTGGAGTACGGTCTCATGACCGACCACCCTGTAACCCCTGCACGGCAGTTATTCCTGCAGACCCGCTGGTTTCTGCGCCTGGGGCTGTCCAGACAGGAGGTGGTGGAAATCCTGACCAGAAAGAATGCCGCCCTTCTTGGTTTAGATGACAGGCTTGGCACCCTGGAAAAGGGCAAATGGGCCTCTTTTATCTGCTGGAAAGATGATCCCTTTGATCTGGCCGGTTATCCGGAGGCAGTGTACGGGGAAGGCAGTGCTGTTTATACCGCTGAAGCGTGACAGGCATCTGCCAGGTGACAAACAACCGTTTTGCAGTTATTAAACCGGCCTGGCATTAACACTACAGCGAAACTTATGATTGACCTCCGGGGACTGGCTCTCCCCGCACTTATTTTTTCCAATAAAACCAAGATCGTTTGTAATAAAAATAAGTGCGGGGGTGCCTGTCCCCAGTTTAGACAGGTTGAAAAATTTTATAAGTTTCGCTGTAGTGTTAAAGGTTGCTTAAACTTCAAGCTGTTAAAGGAGTGTTATGTTTCTGGAAAGGATAGAGAATCCGGGTCTGGCCCAGTTTTCCTATATTGTGGGCAGCGAAGGGGTGTTTGCAGTTGTGGATCCCAGGCGGGACTGCCAGGTATACCTGGATATTGTCCGCAGCCAGGGGGGCCGGATAACCCATATTTTCGAGACCCACCGCAACGAGGATTTTGTTGTGGGCTCAAGGGAGCTGGCCGAAATCACCGGAGCCGGT
This sequence comes from Desulfonatronospira thiodismutans ASO3-1, assembly GCF_000174435.1. Taxonomy (NCBI): domain Bacteria; kingdom Pseudomonadati; phylum Thermodesulfobacteriota; class Desulfovibrionia; order Desulfovibrionales; family Desulfonatronovibrionaceae; genus Desulfonatronospira; species Desulfonatronospira thiodismutans. Next base: position 312,373 of record NZ_ACJN02000001.1, on the reverse strand, counting down.
ATTTATCACGGTGAAGAGCTGGACTTTGCTTACGGTCTGCCCGCCCGGGAAGGAGATGAATTCCACCTGGGGCAGGTCAGGCTCAAGGTCTTGAAGACCCCCGGGCATACCCCGGAAAGCATCTCCCTTGTTATCCATGACCTGTCCACTGGAGATGCTCCCATTGGGGTATTTACCGGGGATGCGCTTTTCATCGGCGGTAGCGGGCGAACTGATTTTTACCCTGGACAGGAAGAGGAAATGGCCGGCCAGCTTTATGACAGCATTTTTTCCAGGCTGCTTACCCTGGGAGATCAGACAGTTGTCTATCCGGCTCATGGAGCAGGCTCGGCCTGCGGGGAGGGCCTTGCGGAGAGAAAGTTTTCCACCCTGGGATATGAAAGGCTTTGCAATCCGGATCTGCAGGCACAAAGCCGGGAAGCTTTTATACAGGCCAAACAGGGGGAAGAGCATTCTTACCCGCCTTATTTTTCGCGCATGGAAAAGTACAATCTTGACGGCCCGCCGGCCATAGTCCCGTTTAACTCATTACAGCCCATGGGCGCGGAAGATTTCGGCCAGGCCATGCAGGAGGGCATGCTGGCCTTAGATGTGCGCAGCCCCGAGGCCTATTGCGGGGCCTTTATTCCCGGATCCCTTTCTGTCCCCCTGGATATGCTGCCCAGATATGCAGGCTGGTTTGTGCCCCTGGACCAGGAGGTGGGTTTGATCGCGGAGTCACACCGGGACCTGGATTCAGCCTGGGAATATCTGTTGCGGCTGGGATTCGACCGGGTCAGGGGCTGGCTGGAAGGAGGTCTGCATGAATGGTCGGTACAGGGAAAGCGCTACGAGCATGCCCCTGTTGTTTTTGCTGGAGAACTGCAAAAACGTCTTAGTTCCGGGGAAGACTTTACTATTCTCGACGTGCGTACCAGAAAAGAGTTTCACAAGGCACATCTCCCGGGTGCCCAGCATATTTTCCTGGGAGAACTGCCGCAAAGGATGCAGGAGATAGGCCCCGGCAGGCCGGTAACCGCGTTTTGCGGCAGCGGAAAGAGGGCGGTCATAGCTGTTTCCCTTCTGCGGCAACACGGGATAAGGGAAGTGGAAAACTGCCTGGGTTCCATTCAGGCCTGCTCCAGATCTCTTTGCGAGATAGTGTCTTCGTGAGTTTTTTATGATTCTTGAGCATGCAAAAATGAGCAATGCCGCAGGTCAATAAGATGCAGAAGTTTCCGGAATATGTGTTGAGCCAGGCGGTTATGACCATCAAGGCGGCCAGGATGTGGGTTCTGGCTGCGTTTATGATCTATTGCGCCGCTGCGGTCGTGGCCTGGAGTCAATCCGAACATTTTGATTTCATGGAGGCCCAGTTCGGAACACTGGTGGAACAGTTCGAAGGGCTGGGGGCCTGGGAATTTATCCTGCGTATCTTTGTGCACAACCTTATAGCCAGTTACCTGGCCTTGTGCTTTATTGTCTTTTTTGGCGCGGTACCCCTGGCCCTGGCTGCACTGAACGGATTTATGCTCGGCTGGTTCATCAACTGGATGGATCATTTCTCCGGGCTGGATTTTTTGATCATGCTCGGTCCGCACGGAATTTTTGAACTGCCGGCCATGTTCATCGCTTTTGGAGTCGGCATGTGGCGGGGCGTGGGTTTCCGCATGGACCAGGAGCAGCCGGGCTGGGTGGAACGTCTGAAAAGGGTGCACTGCGTCTTTGCCGTCTTTGTGGTGCCGTTGCTTTTTGTGGCGGCCATCCTGGAAGGCCGGTACCACCTGCTGGAGCTCTTGATGTAGATTGTGAGCAACTATGCTCTTTGGGGTCTGCTTTTGTTCTAAAAGCTGCGTAAAGAAGAAAATTTCGGATCAGATTATGTAGGCTGTTTTAAGCTTCAGATTCTGTGACTATTCAGCACCTGCGGACGAAAAGCCAGTGGCCGGGGGGGAGCGAGTTTTTACGTCCTGTTTGCCGAATTTCCGGACCACTGGAGGTCACTATCATTTAGGTGAAAAGTAGCCAGATTCTTAAAGATCAGGTTTGATTTTCAACATTAATATCCCGGAGGAAGGAATGTGGGAATACACGGATAAGGTTAAAGAATTTTTCTTGAACCCCAAAAACGCAGGCGAAATAAGCGATGCCGACGCAGTGGGCGAGGTGGGCAGTCTGGCCTGCGGGGATGCCCTGAAGCTCTTTTTGAAGGTGGATGATTCGGGTGTCATTCAGGACGCCAGTTTCCAGACTTTCGGCTGCGCCAGCGCCATCGCCTCCAGTTCGGTCTTGACCGAGCTTTTAAAGGGCAAGACCGTGGACGAGGCATCCAGGATCACCAATAAAGATATTGCCCGGGAACTCGGAGGGCTTCCCAAGGAAAAGATGCACTGCTCGGTAATGGGGCAGCAGGCCCTGGAAGCGGCTCTGAAAAACCTGCGTGGTGAAGAGGCTGCCACCCGTGATCTTGAGGGGGAAGTGGTCTGCGAATGCTTCGGTGTCACGGATGAAGAGATAAAGAGGGCCATCCGGGATAATAACCTGACCTCGGTGGAGGATGTGACTCATTATACCAAGGCCGGGGGTGGCTGTGAAGATTGCCACGCAGAGATAGAAAAGCTTTTGGACCAGGTGCGCTCACAAACTCTTACCCCTGTGGAGCCGGTGAGCGAAGAAAGGCCCATGACCAATATCAAGCGCATGCAGCTGGTGACCAGGGTAGTGGACGAGGAGATCCGGCCAAGCCTGCACAAGGATGGAGGAGATATAGAACTGGTGGATATTGAAGGACCAAAGGTCATGGTTTCCTTTCGCGGAGCGTGTGCCGGATGTCCGTCCAGCCATCTCACGGCCAAGGAAGTGGTGGAAAAAAAGCTCAAAGAGCGCGTTGATTCTCAGATCCAGGTGGAGGAGGTGCGGTTGTGAAAGTCACATATCTGGATAATAACGCCACCACCAGGGTGGCCCCGGAAGTAATGGAAGAGATGCTTCCCTTCATGGATACCCTGTACGGCAACCCCTCCAGCATGCATACCTTCGGCGGTCAGGTACAAAAGCACCTGGCCCAGGCCAGGGAGCGTGCAGCACAGGCCCTGGACTGCTCCCCGGAGGAGATCATTTTTACCTCCGGCGGCACCGAAGGGGACAATGCAGCCATTTTCGCCGCGGTGAACTCCCAGCCGGACAAACGCCACCTGGTTACCACCCGGGTGGAGCATCCGGCGGTTCTAAACACATGCAAGTATCTCGAGGGCAGGGGGTACGAGGTGACTTATCTGCCGGTGGACGGATACGGCCGGGTGAACCTGGATCAGCTCAGGGAAAGCCTGCGTCCGGATACGGCCTTAGTGTCGGTAATGTATGCCAACAATGAGACAGGCAATATTTATCCGGTGCAGGCCATGGCCGAAATGGTCAAGGAGAGGGGGGTACTTTTTCATACCGACGCGGTGCAGGTCATTGGAAAACTTGACCTGTCCATGCAAAAGCTCCCTGTGGATTACCTGGCCCTGTCCGGGCACAAGATTCATGCTCCCAAGGGTGTGGGGGCCATGTTTGTGCGCAAGAAAGCGCCTTTCAGGCCTTTTATCCTGGGCGGGCACCAGGAAAACGGGCGCCGGGCAGGCACGGAAAACACCGCCGGTATTGTCGGCCTGGGCAGGGCCATGCAGTTGGCGGCCATGGATATAGCCGAGGAAAATACCCGGGTAGCTGCCCTGCGGGACAGGCTGGAGCAGGGTTTGACCAGAGAAGTGGAGCAGACCAGGATCAACGGTGACCGGGAGTCCAGACTGCCCAATACCCTGAATATTTCCTTCAAGTACGTGGAGGGGGAGGCTATCCTGCTCATGCTGGATACTCTGGGCGTGTGTGCCAGTTCCGGGTCTGCCTGCACTTCGGGCAACCTGGAACCCTCTTCTGTGCTGCGGGCCATGGGTGTACCCTTCACTCACGTGCACGGCTCAATCCGCTTCAGCCTCAGCCGTTATACCACCCAGGAGGAAGTGGACCTGGTCCTGGACCACCTGCCAGGGATTATCAACAAGCTGCGGGATATGTCCCCCTTTGGCCAGGGCCGCGAGCCGGCAGCATCAGCGCCCCGGTACTAATTCCAATTTGCAATCAAGATGATCTTAATGTTTATCACTACAAACCCTTTGGCAATGCTTTTCTTATCTGCGGAGATCTGCGCAATCAGCGGCCAAGATTCTTTGCCTTTGATGTCACCATTTGCATGAAGAAGAAATATTTTAGCCGCTGATCTCGCCCCAGTGAAATAATAAGAGATTTCACGGGGTAAACTGATCTACGCTGATTAAAATCATTTTGATAGCAATATAGAATAAGTAATCCCCGAACCTTTCTGCTTGATGCAGCTGCGAACAGTCGGAAAGTAAAACAAGGCTTTAACACAACCATGCAACAAGAAATACATAAGCCCGAAGGCCTGCAGTCCAGGGCCCTTGCCCTGGTAGAGAACCAGAAGTTCCAGCGCCTGGTTATAGCTGTAATCATACTAAACGGTATTGTTCTCGGGCTGGAAACCTCGGACAGAATCATGTCCCTGGCCGGGCCGGTTCTCTTGACCATTGACAAGCTGTGCCTGGGCTTTTTTGTGGTGGAACTGCTCATCAAGATGTATGCCCAGCGCAGGCAGTTTCCAAGAGACGGCTGGAATGTCTTTGATTTCCTGGTGGTGGCCGTCTCCCTGGTCCCGGAGCAAGCCGGGCTTGCAGTCCTGAGGTCCTTGAGGGTGCTCCGGGTGATGCGCATGATTTCCGCCCTGCCAAGCATGCGGCGGGTGGTGGGAGCCATGCTTCATGCCCTGCCCGGGGTAAGTTCTGTGGCCGGGATCATCGCCATTGTCTTTTATGTGGGCGCAGTCATGTCCACCAAGCTGTTCGGACAGGAATTTCCGGATATGTTCGGCAGTATCGGGGCTTCCCTGTATACCCTGTTTCAGGTCATGACCCTGGAGGGCTGGTCCGAGGATGTGGTCCGGCCGGTAATGGAAGTCTACCCCCATGCCTGGCTTTTTTTCGTGCCTTTTATCCTGGTGACTACTTATACTGTCATCAACCTGGTTGTAGGTATCATAGTAGGGGCAATGGAAGACCGGGCCATAGAAGAGGGGTCCAAGCAGGACCCGGCAGTAGTACTCACCCGGCTTGAAAAACGCCTGGATGATATGGACTCCAAGATGGAAGAACTGCTCAGGGAAAAAAGAAGATAAAAAAGTGTTGACAGACAGAAAAGAAATAGATAGTAATAGTTACTAATACGAACATTTAGCAACACAGGAGGTAGATTATGAGCAAGACCCAGAAGAATCTGCAGGATGCCTTTGCCGGTGAGTCCCAGGCCAACCGCAAATACCTGGCCTTTGCCAAGCAGGCTGAGAAGGAAGGATTTCCCCAGGTGGCCAGACTGTTTCGGGCTGCTGCCGAAGCCGAGACAGTGCATGCCCATACTCATCTGAAAAACATGGGGGAAATCAAGACCACAAAAGAGAACCTGGAAACGGCCATTGCCGGGGAGACCCACGAGTTCAAGCATATGTATCCCCAGATGATCAAGGAAGCCGAGGAAGAAGGCCACAATGCGGTGAAAAGAAGCTTTCAGTTTGCCAATGACGTGGAAGAGGTCCATGCCAACCTGTATAAGAAGGCCCTGGAAAAGATGGAAAACCTGGAAGAGGCGGAGTACTACATCTGTTCTGTGTGCGGATACACTGTAGAAAACGATGCACCGGACAAGTGCCCCATCTGCAACGCAGTCAAGAAGGCCTTTTACAAGCCTGAATAAAACCGGTTTGTATTTTTAAAAGGTATGAGCCAGTGGCGCAGAAGTAGAATCTTCAGTGCCACTGGCTTTTTTGGTTGAAGCTTTGTAACTGTTCACCATATATATTTCCAGTGGTCCGGAGATTCGGCAAACAGGACGTAAAAACTCGCTTCAAGGAAGAGTAAATCAAAACCTATACACGGGATTGAAAGCCAGGATATTCCTGTAACATGCTTTGAATCAAGTTCGGTGTTTTACGGTTTTGATTAACTCTTCCTACGTCGCTCAAATCCCGCACTTACTTTCTGGCAAACTTTGCTTTGAAAATTGGTTGGACATAGAAAAGTAAGTGCGGGACCCAGTTTGCCGAACCCCCGGACCCTGGCTACTCGTCCTCAGGTGGTGAATAGTTACGAAGTTTTCAGCTTGGCTGAAATATACAGGCAGGTTCTTGCTAATTGTTTTTGGGGACTATTACCAGGTTGCCCTGGTGATTCAAAATATCCACCTCTACCCCGTAGACCGCCTTAACCATCTCCGGGGTCAATTCTTCTATCCCGCCGTGGTGATAAATACCGCCGTCTTTTAGAAACAAAAACTTATGCGCGAAACGCAGGGCCAGGTTCAGGTCGTGCATGGTCATGACCGCTGCCAGTTCGTGTTCCTGGACTACAAAGTCGATGGTGCGCAGGATTTCCAGCTGATTTTTCAGGTCCAGGCTGCTGGTGGGCTCGTCCAGAAGCATGACCGTGGGCTCCTGCACCAGGGCCCGGGCGATGCATACCTTCTGCAGCTCGCCTCCGCTCATCTGGTCCAGGTGGCGCAGGGCGAGTTCTTCCAGTCCCAGGCGTTTGATGGCGGCGTCAACTATGCGCAGGTCATTGTGGGTCACTTTCCACCCAAGATAAGGCCTGCGTCCCAGAAGTACGGCATCAAAAGCGGTCATGCGTCCCATTTCCGTTTTCTGGGCCACGTAGCTCAGGTTCCTGGCTATCTCCTCGGAGCGCATCCTGAGAACATCGCGGTCTTTGACCAGTACCCGGCCCTGGCTTGGCTTGAGGATGCGGTTGATGCAGCGCAACAGGGTGGTCTTGCCTGCGCCATTGGGGCCCAGGATGCCCAGTATTTCCCCGTGGGCCACCCTGAAGTCCAGGTTTTTGAGTACCAGTCCCTGGTCGTATCCTATGCACAGGTCCTGTACATTGAGAATCATGGCCTGCGCCCCTTTATCAGCAGATACAGAAATGCCGGTGCCCCCAGAAAGGCGGTGAGTACAGATACCGGCAGAACATGCGGGGCCAGAATGAGCCTGGCGGCCAGATCCGAGGCCAGAAGCAGCACCCCCCCGGTGAGGCAGGAGGCGGGCATGAGAAAACGGTGATCATCGCCGATGACCCGGCGCACTATGTGCGGGCAGATAAGACCCACAAAACCTATGATTCCCAGAAAGGAGACTATTGTGGCCGTGGCCAGGGAAGCCATGAGCATGCCCAGAAGGCGGACCCGGTCCACCCTGACCCCAAGTCCTCTGGCTGTCTCGTCGCCGGCCTCGATGGCGTTGTAGTTCCAGCGGTTGTAGACGAAAAAAACCAGGCATACGGCCACCACCACGGCCATAATGCGGATTTCATTCCAGCCTGCGCGGCCTACGTCCCCGAAGGTCCAGAAGACCATGGCCGCCAGCTGTATGTCGTCGGCAAAATACTGCAGAAACATGGTCCCGGCGTTGAACAGGGCCCCCAGGGCCACGCCGCTCAGGACCAGTACTTCCGGGGTGGCCCCGCGCAGCCTGGAGATGGCCACGATGACCATGGAAGTCAGCATGCAGAAGATAAAGGCCACTATGGTGGTCAGGTAGGGGTTTAATATGCTTACCGCCCCCACCTGGGTGCTCTGCATGACTCCGGCTCCCAGGATCATGACGGCCAGGGCGGCCCCGAACGCACCGGCCTGGGAAATGCCCAGGGTGAAGGGAGACCCCAGAGGGTTTCTAAGTATTGACTGCATGGCTGCGCCGGCAGCGGCCAGTCCGGCTCCGGCCAGAAAAGCGGCCAGGGCGTGGGGCAGGCGGATATTTAAAACTATGGTCTGAAAGCGCGACTCTTCGCCCTGGCCAAGGAGGATGCGCAGAACATCAGAGGCTGGAATGTAAACAGCCCCCTTGGATATGGCCAGGATGAAAAACAATACCCCCAGGACAGCAAGAAAGATAAGAAACAGTCCCTTGCGCCGGATATATGTCCTGTACTCAGGAGGCAGGTGTCCGTTCTCGAAGTGTGACATAGCTTATTTTTAACCATTCAGTTGGTGCGGAGACCGGCTTGAGGACAGTCCCCGCGATAACCTTTCCTGTACAAATTAATATATGACAAAAGCTAAGTTGTGTGAACCTGCATAGATAGTACTCAGCGGGGACAGTCCCCAAGACTGGTGCCAGTAATCAATACCGAGGACCCCCTGAATGGTTCCGTTTATTCCAGGTCGATCCTTGAAAAACCCATGCCGTCAAACTGACGGTTCATCTCTTCAAAGGCCTTGTCCTCATTCAGAAATACGGAAATCTCTTCAGCCTTGCGCATGGGGTCAATATCCTGGAAGCGTTCAGGATAGAGAACGCTGCCGATATAATAGGCATTGGCGAAAATGGTTTCAAAGTTCTGCGTATAGTAATTATATGGGAACACCCCGTACACCCTGCCTTCAGCAACAGCGCTGAGATGCCTGTATGCCGGGTCTCGCTGCAGCTGGTCTCTGGCGTTGGCCCCTCTGTCCAGCTGCATAGTGGACAGGTCCAGAAAAATAATTTCCGGGTCCCAGATCATGATTTTTTCTTTGGATACTGTGGCGTGATCCAGCCTTTTATCTTCGGTGTTCAGTTCGTCAGCCACATTGCGGGCATTTAAAAATTCAAAAGGTGCATAAGATGGTTCGGTGGACTGAAAACCGTGGGGGCCTCTGTGAGCCACCCCTCCGATGTAGCAGGTGGGCCTGTCCTGTTCCGGGATGTCCCGGGTGCGGCTTCTGAGGTCCTCTTCCAGGTCGTCAAAATACTCTATTACCTCCCGGGCCCTTTCTTCCTCGTCCATGACCCTGCCCATGAGGAGCAGAGAGTCGTCCAGGTCATCTCTGGCATGAGTTAGATTGCCGTAGTAGAGGCTTATCACCGGGATACCGGTTTTGTCCTGCAACTGGTCCGGGTTGGGTCCTGAATCAGGGTTGACCTTGAAGATTACCTGGGGCTGGGGATCAAGTCCGGCTATAAGTTCCGGGGAGTCGTGCCCGCGGAATTCTCCGAAAAGCGGGTAATCCTTGAACTGGGGGTTGGCCAGGGCATAGGGGCGGGGATTGATGCCTGAATCGCGTTTTTCCATGCTGTCCACGCCCACAATGCGGTCATGGGCCTGAATATAGGTCAAAAGCCTCAGGCAGCCTGAGCCGGAGCAGATGACCCTGTCCACCTGGGAGGGGATGCTCAGTTCCCGGCCGGTATTGTCGGTTATGCTTATTTTGTCTTTGGCTTCCAGGGTTCCGATTGGTGCCGCCAGAATCGCCAGCATGACCATGCCGGCGAGGAAAGCAAATCCGGGCCGGAGAAAATTGCCGAAGAAATGTCCAGGTGCAGGTTTAAGCATATTTGTATCTCCTTAAATAAAGGTTTTATGTCCTCTTTCGAAGTATCTCCAAGGCAATACAGTGGTTTTCAGCTAAGCCAGGCAGAGATTATCGGCCTCTGAGCATTAACGCCTGAGTACAAATGGCAAGGATTATGTATCCCTGGAATCTGCCCCGGTAGACCATGAACAAAAATTTACGGGTTCAGCGTGCCAGGCAGAAGTGCAGATCGTTACACGAATAAAAAAAAGATGTCAAAATGAAAACAATGTCGGTTGTGCAGTAACACGTTGAAGGGCTGAAGTATGCAGAGTATATGGTGTCCAGGGAGCGATTTGTAACAATTAATGTCCAGGGAGCTGGCCCGCATTCCCATGGATAAGCTTCAGAAATACATAGTGGAGATGGAATCCTTTTCCGGAAATGCGCAAACAGCGGACAAGATAACCAGTGCGGATCCATATTCTGTGGTCTGGGACAAGTGATTACTGGAGGCTATGTCTGCAAAAAAGTCCTGCGCTATACAACCAACACTGTTGGGTCCGGTGGAAACCGGATGTGGTGAGACTTCTCGAAAGCGAAACACAAAACATAAAAACAGAATTGCCATAAGTTCTGGATTTTCTTTCTTGACTGTCCGGCTTACCTGTGGATAAGGTGCTCTCAATCACTTGGGTGCTCAAAATGAGCTTAATAGGGAACCCTGTGCAAATCAGGGACGGGCCCGCCGCTGTAACCGGGGACGAATGCCGCATGAGGCCACTGCCCGGCACTTACTTTTCTAAATTTTTTCCTTCAAGAAAAAAGTAAGTGCTGGGTGGGAAGGCGCGGTGGAGGATGATCCGGAAGTCAGAAGACCTGCCTGAGTGAGCGCGTAAGACAGCATTCTTCGTGGCAGGAGAGTCTTGCGCAGTGAGTGGCAGGATAAAACCGGGAAATCCCGCACTTACTTGGGCTGCATTCTTATGCTGCCCTGTGGCTGACGCAGATCAGTCCAAGTAAGTGCGGGATTTTTTTTGTTTAAACATCAATAAGGAGATAGGTATGAGACAAGTATTGCTTTCGCTGACATTGCTTTTATTGCCCATGTTCATGATGATTCAGGGCTGTCATGCGCACAGTCACGGACACGATCATGACCATGATCACGATCACGACCATGGGCATGAACACCATCATCATGACGAGGACAAAGATATGAAAAAAGGTATTCTGCTTGCTGCTTTCGGTTCCAGTTATCCCCAGGCTCAGCCTGCTTTGGACAATATTGAGAAAATGACCAAAGAAGCCTTCCCAGAGGTGCCTGTACGCTGGGCTTACACTTCCAGGATGGTCAGGCATTCTCTGGCCAAAAAGGACAAGCATTTTGATTCCCCGGCCATGGCCCTGGCCAGAATGGAGGATGAAGGCTTTACGCACGTAGCGGTTATGTCCCTGCATACAATCGGAGGTGTGGAGTTTCATGAACTCAGGTCGGTTGTGGGTGCCTTTCAGGATATGCAGAGCAACCTGAAGCAGGTGAGCCTCAGTTCGCCTCTTTTGGGTTCACCGGATGTAATGGAAAGGGTCCGGGACAGCATGCTGGACAATCTTCCAGCAGATAGAAAAGCGGACGAGGCGGTCATCTGGGTGGGACACGGGTCTTATCATCCCAGCAATGCCTTTTACCAGGCCCTGGCCTACAAGCTGCAAAGAAAGGATGAAAACGTGTTCATGGCCACTCTCGGCTGTCTTGGCGGGTCACCTTCTTTTGAAGATGTAAAAGAAGAAGTTAAAGCCAAGGGCATTGATAAGGCCTATCTTGTGCCATTCATGTCCGTAGTGGGAGCGCATACCATCAGGGATGTGGCCGGCAAGGACAATTCCGGCCATGACCATTCCCACGATCATGGACACGAACACAATCATGATCACGAACATAACCATTCTCATGACCACGGCCATGACCACGATCATGACCATCACCACGGTGATCCCTGGAAGCAAAGGTTGCAGGATGCCGGCATTGAGACAGAAGTAGTTTTAAAAGGCACTGGAGAGTACGATGATTTTGTCAACATCTGGCTGGATCAACTGAAAAAGGCCGTTGAGCAATTGCATTAACAGTACATGAAGCGTCTGCATGATTTTTTTGCAGGGGCTAATTTTGCAACTTGACAAGAACGTCTTTTTTTACTTGAGTAAATAATAATTAAGGACAGTCGTCTCAGGTTTTCCCCAGTCAGGGGAAATGAAAAGGGAATCCCGTGTAAATCGGGAACCGGCCCGCGGCTGTGAGCGGGGACGAAAGCCGCATTAAGCCACTCTGGACAGAAACAGGGGAAGGCGCGGCAAGCCCAGCACTCACTTCATTTCTGTTTGTTGCTTATAATCAGGTTGTACTGCAAGGAGCCAACCGGTTTAACTGGCAACAATTAGTACCTGAAGTGAGTGCTGGGCAAGTAGGACGATCCGCAAGTCAGAAGACCTGCCTGAGACCTTATTGGACCGCCCCTTCGGCGCAGGGTGGCGGCCGAGCCTATTCGAGGATGAAAACGGGACATCCCCGGATCGAAGTGTATTTCGATCCGGGGATTTTTTTTGCAAGAAAACGGACAGAAGCGCCGGCTGTCCTCCAAACCGTTCAAGGAGGAAAAAATGGATACTATCCACCTGGAAATGCACGGGGTGTGCATGAAAAGCCGCAGTATGCGTATGACCAGGACGGGTGCGGAAGCTGTGCTGCAGTTCTGCCGGGAGTACAATATCAATGTATACCGGCTTTTTGATTCACCCGGGGATGTCAGAAGTCTTCTGCCCGCGGGAGAGCATGTGGATTGCTTAGAAGAGTGCTATATGTACTGCAATGATAAGCCGGATGTTTATGCTTATATCAATGACAGGCAGGTAAAAACACTGGATTTTGGATTGTTTCAAAATTTTACCCGGCATGCAGTGCTTGACGATGGAGGCGATGAACATGTTGTCATTGAAAAGGCGGCAATCAACGATGGCATCATGGTCTTTGAAGACAGGGGCAGTCACCTGGGACAGCTTAATATTCAGGATATACGCCTGCCCATTAAAAGATCGCTTATTGACAACAGTCTTTTGTTCAATGAAGTATATCATGGTCATAAAATGTTCAATATAAAGCTCATGGAGCTTTCTCCAGGAGCAATGCAGGCCATCAATGTGCGCAGTAACGGCCAGAAGATTTCATTTATTGATCTCTTAAACAGTGTTTCTGTCTCTGGATGGCGGGCACAGAACATGATCTCGGAAATTTCCAGAACCATTCAATAGGAGGTGTATTATGTACGCAGACAAGGAACAAAAAGAAATATTGCAGAGCAAGGGTTGCTTGCTGACTGATCAATACCTTCACGACTACGAAGACTGCTTTGTAAACAAGTGGGATGAGCTCATAGACTGGGAGAAGAGAGCCAAAAGCGAGGGGTCTTTTTTTTATGATATTTTCAGACAGAGGAATGTGCAGAGCATTATGGACGTGGCCGCCGGCACCGGCTTTCATTCGGTGAGGTTTCTTGAACAGGGCTACAGGGTGGTCAGCGTGGACGGAAGCGCCAACATGCTGGTGCAGGCCTTTGAAAACGCCCGGGACAAAGGATATATCCTGAGCACGGTGCATACGGACTGGAGACGACTCAGCTTTGATGTGCAGGGCGAATACGACGCCCTTATCTGCCTGGGCAATTCCTTTACCCACCTTTTTGATGAACACGACCGGCGCAGGGTGCTGTCCGAATTCTACAGCAAACTCAAGCCGGACGGGGTGCTTATAGTGGACCAGAGAAACTATGACCGTATCCTGGATGAAGGTTATTCCTCCAAACACAAATATTATTACTGCGGCGAGAACGTATCTGCAGAACCGGTGCAGGTGAAGGACGATCTGGTCCAGTTTGAGTATACCTTTCCAGACGCTTCTGTGTTTCATCTGAACATGTTTCCCCTGCGCAAGGCTTACATGCAGAAACTTCTCTACGAGACCGGCTTTGGGTCAGTGACCACTTACGGGGATTTTCAGGAAACCTTCAGAGGCGAGGAACCTGATTTTTATATCCATGTAGCGGATAAAGGCATACCTGACCAGAGCTGACAGTCTTGAGCCTGCGTTAGTCTGCTTAAAAAAGTGCCTGCAAATTTTTTTGCAGGCACTGCAAGACTGTCTTGTCCATCAAGGGTAACCATTATGGATGGAAACCGGTTTTCAATGGTTGTGGAGTTGTCTGTCCATGTTTTCCGGCCAGGGCCTGGCCCGATGTCTCAGAAAAATGCCGGCTAATTTTTAACCTGGACCATCATTGTCATTGACCGCCTTTCATATTTCTCTCCGGAGTATTAAATTAGGATAAATGCATTACCTTTTGTACTCCAGCTTTTTGCGTAATATCCAGTACCAGGGGATTGGAAGGTGTTCCTCGTTCTGCGGCATCGCCGCCGTTCTTGGTTCTTGGTTTTAACAAAGAACTAAGAAACTTGAGAGTTAAAAGTTATCGGTTAATTGTTAATAGTTGAAGAAAAAAGGTCATGATTTCAGGTGGTTGTGCTGCATGCATTCTGAATGTGCAAGTTTAAAAAAGTGCTGTAAATTCAAGGTGTTGTGCGAGAACTTCTGACTGTCCAGTAAGAACGAAGAACGAGAAACAGCGGCGCAGCCGCGGGGCAGCGCAGCTGCGGGTAAATCCCTGTATTACAGGGAACGTATAAACTCAGCAAAATGCAGGATACGCCGGCTGTGGTCACGATTAAAAAGAAGGTGCTCGAAATCCTTTTGTTTTTGGCGCATATCAACTGCTTGCAGTGACTTTTCAACAGCAGCCTTAAGTTCGGCAAGGTTGTGAATAGCAAAACGATGCCCAAGAAACTGATAATCCGGTTCTGTCCGTGACAGCAGGAACATGACGTCGTAATAATCACGTCCTTTACCCCTGTCGAGCATGGCGGCTATCTTCATGGCACACAGCACTGCCTGGGACGGAACTGGAAATGGGAAAAACAAACCGCAGCCCTTGATGAATTCCATAGCCGGCTCATAGGGTGTCTGCTGATCCTGGGCTTCAAGTTTCAGGAGAAATCGCGCTTCGCGATGTCCGGAAATGCCTAAGTTAAACAGAAGCTCCGGAAAATACAGGCTGCGTCGAAACGCCTTCAACCCGCTCTTTTCTCGGGCTCTGGCCTTAACTTTAAACCCACTGCGTTGCAGGAAGGTGAGAACATCATCTGACATCCGGATGAAGTCTTCTTCAATCAGGTTTTTGCAGTCAAAATCCAAGTCTTCGGAGAAACGATCGATGCCCTTGGTCAGACGCAGGTTCGTGCCTCCGATAAAGGTCATTTTACGGATGTGCTCTGTGGAGGAAAGATAATCCAGAGTCAACAGCTGCACATACTCTTTGAGGATATGCTTTTGAAAGACCGCATTCTCAGCCATTGAAGCCGGATAGTAATTTTTGAGCTGTTCGATTGAGATCATAGGTTATACACCTTTTCCAGTAATTGCATGCGCTTTTCAAGACGTGCACATTGAAAGCTCTTTCCCATTGTCAGCCATGTCCGCCTGTCCCAGTGCGTACGCAGTATATCCCCATCGAGCCGGAGTTCGAGAAGCTCGGACTCTGTATTATAGAAGGGATACAGATAGAGCAGGTCCAGCAGCGCCTTCTCACTGGTCGCATAGGGGGTTGTCCGACCGTCTGCAATTGGGCGGCGGAAATAGCCGAACATCAAATCGCTCTTGACGCTTTTGTAGGAGTACTCACCGAATTCGTTGGTAAATGAGGCGGTTTTCAGTGAGGTGACGCTGGTTATTTGGACCACGGATTCGGGAATCAAGCCATAAAATGCGAGTGCCGAGTGCAGACTGATGTAGGAGGGGTTATAGATTCTGCCGGCGATATATTCGGCGAATTCCGGCTTGTCCTTGTATTCAGGAAAGGCGTACCATCCACGCCGCAGATGTACCAGGTACCCCTTTTTTGTCCACCGGACCAGGTTGTTGCGATCAAATCCCGGCTGCCACGCATATACCTGATGGATACTGAAACAGCCAAGGTCAAACATTTTGTTTTTGAATTCAATCCAGTTCATAATATATTTCCATTATGCAGCAAATATGCTGATTTTTAGAAATAAAAAATGGGAATTGTCAAGCAGGTTTTGTAAGCAAATATGCCCAGAGCCAACAGATATTTTTGCATGACCATGTGGGGGCCTATTACTCATAGGCTTTCACTATCAAAAAAGTAAAAAAATTAGTGAGTTACCACTGAAATCCTGCTTGCCCAGCCTGTCACGCCTTTGGCGTGATTGAATAGCTCAATGAGCTAGCCCGCAGGGCATTCAACTGGGGTGCCAAAAAAATCTTCCCAGGCACTGATGATAATTATGATTAACAAGAATAAGGTGGCAGTAAGCATTCAAGGGGTACTCGTTTTTAGTCCCTGGCACTCACGCCAGAAGCGTGATTCCGGCACCCTGATGCTTACAGGTGGCAAGCTTGACAAGGGTGGATGGTTGATTATAAGATACCTTCAAAATCATACTGCATTGCACAAAACACCCCTGTATTTTAATGCTTAGTGTAGGGAAATAAGCTGTATAAATTTGAAATGTACCGCCATCATTTGCAATTTCTGGATAGCTGGCTCAAGGACAGCAGACGAAAGCCCCTGGTCATCCGCGGCGCCCGTCAGGTCGGCAAGTCTACGCTTGTTCAGCTGTTTGCAAAAGAATATGGCAAGGATTTGCTTGAGTTAAACTTAGAGCGCTATCCAGAATTATCCGAAATATTTAATACCAAAGACCCTGATCATATTATCCAGCAGATTGAATTTCTGCCGGGAATGAAACAAGTCAGTCAAAATTCCCTGCTTTTTCTGGATGAGATTCAGTCTGTTCCCGAGGCGATTCCGGCATTACGGTATTTTTACGAAGACAAGCCCTGGTTGCCTGTTTTAAGTGCCGGGTCTTTGCTGGAGTTTGTCTTGTCCGACCATTCTTTCTCCATGCCTGTAGGCCGAATACAGTATCTGCATATGGGGCCCATGACATTTTCTGAATTTCTGATGGGCATTGGGGAAGAAAAGCTTGGTTCCTTTATACTTAATTATGAGCCGGGCCAATCCATAGGAGAGATTGTTCATGGACGACTGCTGAGTTTGCTGCGTTCTTATTACTTTGTAGGCGGAATGCCCGAAGCAGTATCAGTTTTTGCTGCAACCAAGAGCTATAAGCAGGTCAGCCGGGTTCACAATTCCGTTCTCGAAACCTATCTTGAAGATTTCCCAAAATATATCGGTTCAAGAAATTTGAACCGCATGCGCAGAGTATTTCACTTTATTGCCAGAAATGTCGGAAGAAAGATAAAGTACAGTAATATCTCTTTTGAAGACCAGAGCGGTACTTTGAAAAAAGACATTGATCTTTTATCCATGGCCCGGGTCATAGGCAAGGTAATACGCAGTCATTGTTCCGGACTACCGCTTCATGCAGATATTGATGAGAAAGTATATAAACCACTTTTCCTGGATGTCGGCTTGATGAATGCTGTTTGCGGACTTGACTGGAGAGCGGTTTCTCAAATGGATGATGCGCAGCTGATCAATGAAGGGGCCATTGCCGAACAATTCGCAGGGCAGCACTTACAGAACATGTTTTCGGATGCGCTGAACCAGGAATTGACCTATTGGCTCCGTCAGGGCCGGTCTTCAAACGCTGAACTTGACTTTGTGGTGCAGACCGGTGGGCATATTATTCCCGTGGAAGTCAAAGCCGGCGCTGCAGGGTCACTTAAGTCACTGCACCAGTTTATGGGCAGCAAAGAAGCGCCTTTAGCTGTTCGACTGGATGCATCTTTTCCTTCCGTAACCCGGATAGATACCAAAATCAGCACAGGCAAAACCTTCAGGCGGGTTCAATATCCGCTGCTCTCTCTACCACTGTACCTCATCGAACGTCTGGGGACTGTTGCAGCGTATTATTGTGAGAATCAGGAATAGGAGTGGGTTAGCAGTTCAGCACTACCGCGACACTTTATTTGAACTCGAAGGGGACTGGCTCTCCCGCACTTATTTCTATCCGGACGTAACCATTCAGAAAAGGGTCCGGTTGCCAGGCACCATCATTGACTGCTCCATCAGTGGTTACAATCCAGACGATACTCATACAGGCTGGCTCTGGTCAAATCAGGTCATTTTTTATCCCGTTTTTCTGGGGGATGCTGCTGGCGTTGCAGCCTTTGGCTATTTGCAGGGCCAGGTCTTTGATCGGAATTGATGTTGAAATTTAACATCAAAAATATATTGACATCCTGTTTTTGCCTGGTTTAGACGTTCGATCACCTTGAAGATGAATTTGGATTTCAGTTTTATTATTAACTAATGCTGTAGGCTGGTTTAGATTGTTTTAAGGCCTAAAAAGGAGGCATAGATGAAAAGTGTCATTACTGTTTTTTGGGCAACGCTGAGCATGGTGTTATTCTCGTTCTCAGTGTCCCTGGCGCACTGCATATGGACTGAAGTGCCTTTTACGGTTGAGCCGGACCAGGAGTTTAATGTTCGTGCGTATTATGCTCATCCTGACTATCTTCTCGAGGAAAGAGATAAGACCAACCTGAGCCTGGTAGTGCTCAAGCCTGGGCAGGAGATGGAAGAAATCGTCCTTTTTGAAAACCCCAACCATTATGATAATGATATCATTCTTACCAATCCGGGGCAGCATATTTTCGTGCTGGAGCGCGATCCCAATCGCTACATGCCATTGTAAAGGAATCAAGCGGGCGTCAGAGAAACACCCGTTATCATTATATTCGAACCTGCAAAATCCTGAATGATGAGAATCGGCATGTTTTAATGACTATCAAGTTAGTATTGAGCTGAAGGTGCTTCATGAGATCAGCAACTTCGCGTATTCTCTCATATTCATCTATAGGCAGATGTGACTGCTAAAAGACACTTTTGTCACGCGAACCACGCGAACCACGCGAAGCGCGTGGCAGGGCGCGGAACAGATGTCAGAGATCAGAGGTCCCCGGTGAAACACCCCGGAGGAATCCCGGTTTCACGGGGCAAGCAGGTGTCAGTAAAAGCAAAGGGTTATGTAGATTGTTTATTTCTGAATTATTCATTTTATCGACTTTTTGCAGGTGCATCTTATCTGATCAACTTGAATTACCGGCTCTTATGACTTGCGGTCACAGATACTCTTTGATGCATGATAACGATAGATATGATGATGTCAAAAAGGAGAAGGAGCATGGCCGGTCAAAGAACAATTATCACCCTGCCGGATGAAGACAGGACCTGGCTTGAAAGCTATAGCAGGACATACGGAATATCCATGGCCGAAGGAGTTCGCAGGGCACTCAGAATGCTCAGGGAAGATCAAGAGAAAGACGTCTACCGGGCTTTGGTTGAGCAAACCCGGAATACCAGTGCTTCTGCTTAGAATTAGATTGCCGGGAAAGGCTCTGCCTGGTGCGGGATTGAAGATCAATTACTTTTTTATCCCTTCATGGGACAGTCCGGCTTTGGATTATTCAGGCAGTCCCGCAGAGTGGAGACCCCGCAGGAGTGGCACATTATAACCGGGATATTTTCGGACCTGGCCGCTTCAAAAGCGTTTTTGCGGGCGCTGTGAGAGACCTTGTTGGTGAATATTATCATCAGGTCTATGCTGCCAAGCCGCTCAGTGATGGTGTTTTCCGTCCCGGTGAACATTTTGATTTTGTACCCGGCCTTCCTGGCTGTCTTCTGGTAATGAGGCTGCAGCCTGTCCATTCCTCCGATAACTGCTGCGGTCATGATGTCCCCCTTTCAGTATTTGTCGGATTCAGCGCATTTCTTTTTCAGGAAACTTTTCCTGATGATGCTGACGCATCTTAAGTATTCATCAAAGTTAACCGGGTTTTTGCTGTTCAGGTAATCAATTTTTTGTTGCAGCACTCTCTGGGTTTGTTTGTCCAGGCTGCTTATGCTTGATTTCAGGGTCATGGCTTGCCTCCTTTTGTAATTGATTTTCAGGGCCAGCATCTCGTACATTTTATTGTTGTCCACTGCTTTAATGGTAGTGCTCAGATATAATGATGTCGAAGATAAAAATTATTATCAACAAGACAATAAGCTGATTAAAAAAAACAGTACGGGAAAGTTAACAAAAAATAACCGGGTCAGGGAAACAGGCAGTTAATTGAACTGTTCTACTGTACAGCCGACATTAAAAAAGGATGTTCAAATTAAGCCGGCCCTAAAATGTACTTGCCCGGATAGCTCCGCCTTAACGGTATAAGAAGTTGTTTAATGAAGTCCCGGGCACTTGTCAATAATTATTTTGAATTTAATTTTCAGTATCATGCCTGAGGTTGGTTTGTTGTTTTGCCGAGAGCATTTGGGAGTGAATCTTTCAGGGTTCACTTGGAGGAATCAGTTCTGCCACGCGAACCATGTTAAGAAGCGTAGCAGGACGCCAGGAAGAAAACAGATGCCAGATGACCATGCTGAGACGCTTAGCAGTGCTGTATCCCGAAAAAGAGGCCTTTGCATATCCCAGGGACATCCCATGCTTGCAGTGAAACACGATTATTACTTTCCGTATTTTTCAGGCACGGGCATCATCCGGGGAACTTTGCCCAGGGGATTTTCATCCACCATGATCCGGCAGCCGTAGCTCTTTTCTAAGAGTTCCCGGGTGAGCACCTCATGGGGCGCACCCGTCCCGGCGGTCCTGCCCCTGCTTAAAAGAAGCATCCGGTCTGCATACATGGCCGCCAGGTTCAGCTCATGGGAAACCATGATTACGCTCACGCCCTGCTCCCGGCACAATCCTTCCAGCAGATCCATTATGCCCACCTGGTGCGCCGGATCCAGGGAAGCGGTGGGCTCGTCCAGCAGAAGCACCCGGGGCTGCTGGCAGATGGCCCGGGCAATGAACACCCTCTGGCGTTCCCCCCCGCTCAGCTGATCCAGACGCCGCCCGGCCAGATGCTCCACCCCCATGTTCTGCATGGCCTGCAAGGCCAACTGGCGGTCCTTTTCCCCTTCCATCTCCCACAGTCCAAGATGCGGCGATCTCCCCAGAAGCACGGTCTCGGCCACCTTGAATGGCATCTCTAAGGGCACTTCCTGGGGCACCAGGGCCACTTGGGCCGCAAACTCCCTGCGCGTATAAGAGGATACGGCCCTGCCCAGCATTTGCACGCATCCACTGTCCGGTTGCTCCAGGCCGGCAGCCAGGCGCAGCAGGGTGGTCTTGCCTGCGCCGTTGGGTCCGATTATGGCCAGGAATTCTCCTTCCCCGGCTTCCATGCTGATATCCTGCAGGATATGCTGTCCGGCCCGGCTGAAACTGACTCCTGAAATTTTCACCGCGTTCATCTCCTGGACCTCCACAGGAGATAGATAAACAGGGGAGCACCGATAAGGGCGGTGACCACGCCCACGGGCATCTCTCCTTCAGGGGGCAGGGTGCGGGCCAGAAGATCGCAGAGGATGAGATAGGAAGCCCCGCCCAGCAGGCAGGCCGGTATGAGCAGGCGATGGTCCGGTCCCAGGATGAGCCGGAATATATGCGGCACAGCCAGGCCTACAAATCCTATAAGCCCGGACTGGCTTACAGCCACGCTGACCATGAGCGAGGTAAAGACCAGAAGGGCCAGGGTGACCAGGCGGACATTGACCCCCATGGAAGCGGCCGTGTCCCGGCCCATGAGCAAAAGATTCATGGGCCGGGCCAGCACTAAGATCACCGCCATGCCAGGCAGCACCATCAGCAGCACCGGCAGCTGCTGCGGACTGATCATGGACAGGTCCCCCATGAGCCAGAACAGGATGCTGCGCATCTGGGCATCCTGGGACAGGGAGATGAGAAACATGATCATGGCCCCGAAAAAGGCGTTCATCATTACTCCGCCCAGGATCAGGGAATCCCTGCGCAAAGGAGAGCGCCCCCCGGCCAGGATTAAGACCAGGCCCAGGGTAAGCATGCTTCCGGCAAAAGCACTCATGGATACTCCGGGGAAAGCGGCCAGCCCGGCGAACATGCCCAGGATGGCCCCTACGGCCGAGCCTCCGGAAATGCCCAGGATATACGGCTCAGCCAGGGGATTGCGCAGCAGAGCCTGAAAGACCAGCCCGCCCAGAGCCAGGGTCCCTCCCACCGCTGCAGCCAGGACCACCCGGGGAAGACGGATCTCTTTGATAATGGCCGCAGCCACCTGGTCCGCCTCCTGCGGCCGGAAAAACACCTCTCCCAGGGAGCCCAGCATGCTGCCTGTGGATCCGAAACCCAGTCCCAGGGAGGAGCTAATTATCAGCATGCCCCCCAGAATCAGAATTGAAAGGAGCAGTTTCCGGGCAACCGGGGTAAACTCAGTATGCATTATAATCTGGAAACAGTTGAGGATGGATAAGCCCGGCCAGGATTTCCAGGCCGTCCAGAAGTCTAAGGGTGGGACGCTCAAACACGTCAGCATCCACCACATGCACCCTTTCCTGCTGCACAGCCCTAAGCTGAGGCCATCTCTGCCATGCGGCGGTCAACTCGTGGGCGTCCTTGCCTCCGGACATGGAGGCTATCACCGCCACATCAGGATCAAGTCTGAGGATATCCTCCCATCCCAGACGGGGATAGCGCTCTTTGTGGGCCAGGGCGTTTGTTCCTCCGGCCAGATGGATCATCTCGTCGATAAAAGTTGATGCCCCGGCCCCTATGATGGGTCCGGCATCGGCCTGAAAAAACACCGAAGGCCTGCTTTCAGCTGGTGCGACTTTTTCCTGCACCTGGTCCAGGCGCTCCTGCATATCCCGGACAAGCTCCCCGGCCCGGCCTTCAGCGTTCAGGGCCAGGCCCAGGGCGGAAATGCTCTGCATGATCTCCTCCAGATTGTCCGAGTCCAGGGTGAACACCGGAATATCCATCCCTTCCAGGCGGTCTATGGTCTGCCTGGGATTGCCGTCGCGAATGGCCAGGACCAGGTCCGGCTCCAGGCGGACGATGCGCTCTACGTCAGGGCGGGCATAAGATCCCACCCGGGGCAGTTTTTCGGCCCTGGAGGGATAGTCGCTGTACTGGACTGCCCCTTTGAGATTTTCTTCCTTGTCCAGGGCAAAGACGAGCTCAGTGATGCTCGGAGCAAGGGCCACGATCCGCTCCGGCTCTTCCGGGACCAGCACTGTCCTCCCGGCCATGTCGGTCAGTTCCCTGGGCTGGCCAAAGGCTGGCCCCGACAATATGATATGCAAAGCCAGAAGGAATAAAGCGAAGATCAATGTGTTGAAATAATTTACAGTCTTCAATGTCAAACCTTATTCCAGTTTAAGATACATTACTGCAGTTCAAATCTAACCGGCACCCTGACCCGGGTATCTACCGACTGCTCCCCCCTGCGTCCTGGTTCAAAAACCCAGTCCCGGACAGCATCTTTGGCTGCCCGGTCCAGAATGGAGTAACCGCTGGATTCAGCCACTTCCATTTCCTCCACCCGTCCCCGGCTGTTGACCAGGACCTCCAGGATTACCTTTCCCTGCTGGTTCCTCTGCCTGGCCCGGCGCGGATACTCTGGAGGCGTATTTTCCCGGTACAGGGGACGGGCCATTTGCAGTTCTTCATCTTCCCGGCCTGCCTCGGATATGTATTCATCTAAGGCTTCATGGGCCTCGAGAGCTGCCTGGCTTATCATTCTGGGAGCACCGGCCGGCTCCTGGGGAACCGGGCTGGCATTTAGAGCGGAAGTTCTGTCTTCAGGTTTTTGTACGTCTGCTTCCCGGGTCTTTTCCTCCTGCTCAGGCCCGGATTCAGCCTCATGAGCAGCCTCTGCCTCCTGCAATGCCTGAGCCTGCTTTACACGGGTCTCTTCCTCAGGCTGCTTTTTTTCCGGCTCAGGCTGCCGGGGCAGTTCTTCCTCCACCGGCTCCTGGGGGGGCTTTTTTTCAGTCTCTGATTCCTCTGGATCTTCTGACTCATCTGGCTCTTCTGGCAGTTCAAACTCATGGTCAGAGACTTCTTCTGTCTGCCCTTGTTCATGAGGCGTATAGTGCTCCAGGCTGACTGAAATACGCTTTGGTTCATCCGCGTCCCGGCCGGCTCTTTGCTTCATCTGAAAGTCTCCAGTCAACAAAAGCAGGCCATGGGCAAATAATGCCAGAAGGACTGCCACGGCAAGTCTTTTCATGGCTGTGAGGCTTCCTCCGCCTGCAGGGAGATATTGGCAATGCCTGCTTCCTTGATGCGGTCCAGTACAGCAAAAAGCTGCTGATAAACTAAGTCCTGATCCGCCACCAGGGTGACTTCGGGGTCTTTTCCGGCAGCCACCTTGTCCTGCAGCAGACTCGTTAGTTCATCCAGGTTTACGGGTTCCTTATCCAGGTAAATGCTTCTGTCCGCCTGGACCGTAATGGTCAGGCGTACATCAGGATCGATTTCCACGGCTGAAGAAAGAGGCAGATCCACAGGGAGGCTTCGGTGCACGGCCATGGACAGCATGGCATAGATGAATACCACCAGGACCAGGAAAATGATATCAATTAAAGGCAGCATCTCGATACGCGCCTGCTTCAGCAAGGGACGGTTCAGCTTCATCAGACCTGCTCCTGCCTCGCTGCCCCCTGCTGCTGTTTTTCATGCACGATCTCCAGGCTGGTGGCGTATCTTTCCATGATGGCGGCTGCATCCTCAACCCGGCTGCTGAAAAACTTGAACGGGAAAAGGGCCAGGATGGCAATGACCAGCCCCGTGGCTGTGGTGATAAGCGCCTGGGCGATGCCTGCGGTCACTTCCCTTGGCTCTTCTATGCCACCGGTCTGCCCCAGAATATCAAAGGAATGAATAATGCCTATCACTGTACCCAGGATACCCAGAAGGGGAGCCACGGTGATCATGGTATCCAGGACACCGTTGAAACGCTGCATGCGCTTGATCTCCTCCCCGGCGGCCGACTCCATGGCCTTGCCCATGGAAAAGTCCCGGTGCAGGATGCCGCTTACCAGTACCCGGATTACAAAATCTCTGGAACCGGACACCTTCTGTTTGATGGACTCCCAGTCCTCCAGGCGGTAGAGATCCAGGACCTCGTCCACCAGGGCCGGATCACGGCGCACGTGCACCAGGGTCCAGAAAATGACCCTTTCTATGGTCACTGTGAGAGCTATGATGGAGCAGGCCAGCAATGGATACATTACCGGCCCGCCGCTTACAAAGTAATCATACATGGCTGTCAGGCTTTACCCTTCAAGAGTTTGAAATTATTGATCTAAAATTTATACCGTACTCCAACCATGTATTCCTCTTCCGGCTGAGGATAGTAGCTGTACCGATCATCCCACTCATTATAGAAGGCTTCATCTGAGTACGTTTCGCCAAAAAGGTTCTTGGCATGTCCGAAAAACTCCCATTGATTGCGCTTATAAGACAGATATGCATCCCAGGTGTTGTAAGATGACATTTTATCTAACACGTTGTCATAGTCATTTCCATAATATCTTTCGCCTACATAATTGCTCTGAAGCCCGAACAGTATTCCGTTAAACCTTCCAAGTTCAACACCTGCATGTCCTTTCCATTCAGGAACTAAAGGAATGGTATTGCCATCATGATCGCCTGAGGTGATTTTTGCATCAATATATCCCACAGAGGCAAAAAGTCTCACTTTGTCCATGACTTTGTAGGTTATATCCAGATCGCCCCCCTTATGCTCAGTTTCGTTAAGATTAATATTCATTTCTTTTATATTGTCGTAAACTATCTCATCATCAACAGTGAAATAAAATCCTCGCAGATCTAATTGAAGCACATTCCGAAAATCCCAGCCTACTCCTGCTTCATAGCCCTGCTGTGTTTCGTGCTCCAGATCCATATTAACATCCCCGGTGGATAGAATCATGTATTCATCAACCAGGGGATAGCGGAAGGCCTGGTATGCCCGGGCATAGATCTTGGAGTGCTCCCAGAAGGAATAGGCCAGGCCGGCATTCCAGGCCCATTCTGGATCGCCTGTTGTTTCCCTGCTGAGTCCTTTCTTCTTGAGCCTGTAGTCAGTATCCTGATACCTGGCTCCAAGGTTCAGCACCAGATTATCAAGCAGCTCCAGTTCATTTTGCAGATAACCGCTCCAGCTTCTCTGAACATGATCGAACTCATTACCCATATCGACAAAGTCTGCGTCATATTCTGTGCGATAAAAATCAAGCCCCAGTGTAAGCCTGTTGTCCATTTTTCCCAACGGTCTGTCCAGAATATACTTGGGAGTAAAACCCCAGGTATTGATATCGAATTCAGAATACAGCCCATCCATAGTTCTTTCTCGATCCTGCTGGTGATAGGTGAACTGCATATCCAGAATTCCGTATTCAGATACATCCGATTCCAGGCCGAAAGACAGGGCAAGATCCTGGTCGTTTGTTTTGTCGTCTTCTCTAAAAATCCCCCAAGCCGGATCATCAGGCTGTGCCTGTTTTCGGTCATCACGTTTTTGTTGCCTGGTCAGGGCTCCAGGAATCTCATACTCTGCTTTGTTGGCATCTACTTCGCCGTAAATTCTTAAAGCATCTGTCGGATCAGCCTCCAGCCTTGTGAACAGGCCATAATTCTCCACCTCGGAGCGGTCCCGGTAGCCGTCGCTCTGATAGTGATTCACCCCAACCACCATGCCGAATCTGTCTCGACCCATGTTCACTGCAGCCCGGGTCCCGAAGGTGTCAAAGCTGCCCACGCTTGCTTCCACATCCCCTTGGACTCCCTCTTCCGGCCTTCTGGTAATAATATTGATCACACCACCCATGGCGTTGTCCCCGTAAAGCACTGCGTTGCCCCCGTGCATGACCTCGATACGCTCCACCATGTCCAGGGAAATGGTGCTCCAGCGAACATTGCTCAGGTCAACGGGATTGAGCCTGCGGCCGTTGATGAGTACTGCTGTGCGGTGTTGCGACCCTTCGCCGAATCCGCCCATGTCCAGGGTCTGATTCATACGGTTGCCATCCATGTCCCGGACATGGACTCCTCCCAGATTACGCAAAACTTCCGGCACGTTATGCGCCCCGCTTTTTTCAATATCCTCCCGGTCAATGATGGTCACCTTGGCCGGCACCTTTTCCGTTTCCCGCTCGAACCTGGTAGCGGTAACCACCACTTCATCCATCATGACCTCTTCTGCCTGGGCCGGTTCCTCCTGGGCCCAGGCTGCAGTGGTCCCGGCCAGAAACACGCCCATCATCAGGAAAACAAGAGCCTTTTTCATACCTTTCCTCCTTTTGCGGTTTTTGGACCGGGCACCACATCAAAAAAAGACCCCCGGATCGATACTGATACCGATCCGGGGGTCCCTGATTTTCCCCACAGAATCTTATTTGCATTACCCCGGTCCTCGAGGGTTGCACAACTCACCCAGGCAGGTCTTCTGACTCTCGGATCATTCTAATAGGCGCGCCTTCCCAACCCCCGCACTTACTTTTCTATCATGCAGATTTAGCTTAAGAAAAAGTAAGTGCGGGAAGAAAGTGGCATAATGCGCTGTTCGTCCCCGATTACAGCGGCGGGTCCGTTCCCGACTTGCACGGGATTCCCTTTCAAGCCCTTGCGGGCACCTGAGTAATTTTAAAAAGCCAAAAAGAACACAGATTCAGCAACCAGTCTGAATCAATTGAAAAAATCTTTATACAAAAGAAAATGCAAAGTCAAGCTGACAGCTTGTCCCTTTGTTTATCAGATTGAGTGGGCAAAAATCAAAAGTTCTCATGTTCAAACAATCAATCTGGATCTTTCAGTGAGTCCAGGGGAATCAGGAGTCTCAACAGGTTGAAGGAAGCTGCGAATGCTCGAACAATTTGACTGTGTTGAAGGAATAGTATCAGCTTGACTTTTATCAAAAGCATCGTTTAATTTATTGAAATTATGTTATCAATCATAAACTGTTACATTAGATGTTGCCTGATTGTTTCAGGGCTGCTGTTCCTGGGCCTGCAGGTTTCACCCGCCAGCCAGGCTCTTGCCCATCCGCATGTCTTCCTGGAAACGGAAATAGAAATCGAGTTCAATGAGCAGGGACTAAAGGGAGTATGGCAGGAGTGGACATTCGACGAGTACCAGAGTTCCTGGATAATCAATCAGTACAATATTGATCAGGAAGGAGAGATAAGCAGTCAGGAACTGGATCGCCTTTACCGGGAAACCTTTGAAAACCTCAAGCATTACGACTTTTTTACCTTGTTAATGTTGGGGGATGAAAAGATTCCGGCTACGAAAATCGAGGATTTTTCCGTAAAAGTTCAGGACGGGCTTGCAATATACTCTTTTTTTGTACCTTTTGACATCGAAATAAACCAGAAAAAGCAGGAACTTTTTATTCTGGTTTACGATGAAAGCTATTTCTGTCAGGTATTTTTCCCGCCCGATGACATCGGCTTCAAGGGCGATCTGTCCTCCTGGGAAATCGACTACTCCACCCAGAAAAAGTCATCCCTGACATTTTATTTTGGAATGATAACCCCTGAAGCAATCAAGTTGAGTATATCTCCCCTATGACCTCCCGAATATTTACATTACTTCTTTTAAGCCTGATACTTTTTTCGCCCTGGACATCCTTTGCCCAGAGTCCTTTTCAGGCTCCCCCGGAAAAACCCGAAGAAAAAAAGGAACAAGGTTTTCAACCAGGAGACCTTGTTCCGGACTGGGTAAAAGAAAAGGGGCAGGCAAGCATGGCCAGAATAATGGCCTGGCAGCATCAAATACGCCAGAATGCCGGGGGTTATGCCCGGCAGATCCGTGAAGATCCCTGGGGCAGTGCCTTCTGGTCCTACCTGGGACTGGCATTTGCCTATGGAGTGGTCCACGCTCTTGGCCCGGGACACGGCAAGGCCTTTGTGGGTACTTATTTTTTAAGCCGCAAGGCCTCGATAAAACAGGGGCTCATGGTGGGCAGCGTTATGAGTTTTCTGCATGTACTTTCAGCCATTATCCTGGTAATGGGGGTGTATTTCATCTTCAAGACCGGGGGCATGGGACCGCTGGATCAGGCCGAGGCCCGCATGCAAAAGATAAGTGCGGGGCTTATTTTTCTGGTGGGTCTTTTTCTGGCCTGGAAATCCGGCCGGGCCATGCTGCACGGAAATGCCGGTGAATGCGGATGCTGCTCTACCCGGGCGGACAACAAAAGCCTGCTTTCCCTGGCCCTTGCCGTGGGCCTGGTGCCCTGTCCCGGTGCTGCACTGATACTTTTCTTCTCCATCACCCTGGATATTATGTTCGCCGGCCTGGTGGCCATGGTTTTTCTGGCGGCGGGCCTGACCCTGGTCACAGCCTCCTTTGCCCTGGCCGCCCTGTTCGCCCGCAATCTGCTGGCCAAAGCAACTACGGCCGGAAGCATTATCAGCCCCAGGCTCTATCATCTGCCGGCCATGATTGGGGCTGTTCTCATCTCCCTTCTGGGCATTGCCCTTTATTTTAATCCAATACTGTAAAAAGTATTCCTTGACACCAAGATTTTAATTAGGTACATGCGCAGATACTAAATAGATCGGATAAAGGATCAGTTATGGCCAACCCCCAGGAACTTGCAGATATGTTCAAAGTGCTGGCAACACCTGCCAGAGTGCGTATTTTGCAGCTACTTAAAAATGAATGTCTGTGCGTTAATGCGCTGGCCAGGGAGCTGGAAATCACTCCCGCCAGTGTATCACAGCACTTGCGGGTCCTGCGGGACAGCGGGCTGGTACGGGGGAGAAAACACGGTTATTATGTGCACTATGAGGTAGACATGGAAAACCTGCACAGGTGGAAAACATCGGCACAACTGTTTTTAACCGCCCCACTGGATAGAATGCCTGAGCTGAAGAGTAAAATTTCAAACCAGAAATAATAAGGAGGTAAGTCATGGGATGTGATTGTCAGAAATGCGAGTTTCCGCAAAAACTTAAAGACAGGCCGGAAGACTGCACCCCTGAGCAGATCAGGGAGTGTCACGGAGAGTCCAAAGAACAAGAGACAACCGACAAAAACCAGGATAGCTGAACAGCAGACTTGAGGCCGGGTCAGCCTGCATGGCCCGGCCTTATTTTATTGTTCGAAGAAATTACCAGTTCGGTTAAATGACCTTATTGCAGGTGCTGGAATATTTTGTTTTAAGGTGCGTTCTGGCATCGGTTAAGATTGTGGTCTGTTGACTTGGCACAGTTTATGTGCTAAGTTGTTGTTTAAGGAGGTCGCCATGGCAAATATCACTCTTAAGGTCGAGGATGAACTTTTGAAAAAGGCTCGCAGTCTGGCTGGACGTAAAAATACTTCTCTTAATGCGGTTGTTAGAAAAATGCTCCGTGATTTTGTGAATTCTGATGCCAAAGTTCAGGAAGCAATCGACAGTCTGGACGATTTCTACCGAAAGTGCGATGCTGCCATAGGTACTGGATCATGGACCAGGGATGAACTACATGAAAGATAAGACATTCCTGGATACAAATATTTTTGTATACGCCATTGACTCGTCTGGCAGAGAAAAAGCCAAGAGCCAAAAGGCCAGAAAGGTTATAAATGAGTATGTGGCCAACATGAACGGGGTCATCAGTACCCAGGTGATGCAGGAGTTTTTTGTTGTTGCCACATGCAAGATCACTAAAAAACTTTCAGTGGACCAGGCTCTGGAGTATATGCGCTGTATTTCAGTTTTAGAGATTGTATATCCTGATGAAAATATGGTTTTTGCAGCGGCACGAAAAGTAAAAAAGTATCAGATGTCATTCTGGGATGCCATGATTATCCAGTCAGCCCAGGTATCAGGCTGCTATTTCCTTCTTTCTGAAGATCTTCAGCATGGCTCGGAAGTCGGCGGCGTAAAAATCATCAATCCATTTGCTTAACGTTCAAACAAAAGCGAAAAACCAAGGACTTTTAACTCCCGGGTTAAGATGAGGTCTTTGGAAAGTGCGGTTTTTGCTGCTTCCTGGGCGATGTGAGTGTTGTTGCAGTTAGACTTGCTCCTGAAACCCTGTCATAAAAAACAATAACCACGCGAGGAGCGTGGCAGGACGCGTGGCAGGCCAGCAAAACGCGTGATTGAAAACAGCCTGTTATGGCATTTTTTCTCGAGATATGAATAAGGTAACCATTCAGGGGGACCTCGGTGTTGGCTGATGGCACAAGGCCAGGGGACTGTCCCCGCTAAGTGATGATTATGATGCATCACAAAATTTCGCGTCTGTACTTTTCCGTTGTGCAGTAAAAGTGTCGCGGGGACTGTCCCCTTGGCCGGTATCTGCCCCCTGAATGGTTACTGAATAAGTTGTGCAGGTCCGCCCCTGGAAAGCTAGCGGCCCTGAATTTTGATTATGAAGAGGTGAACGGCTTGACTGCGAAAAAAAGAAAAGCTCCATCATGGACAGACATAAAAGCGGTGCTGGTAAATATGGACCAGAAGCAGTTGCTCAAACTGGTTGCAGATCTTTATAAGTTTTCGGATGAAAATAAAACATTTTTGCACACCAGGCTCAGTGTTGGTGAAGATCAGCTTGGACCATACAAGAAAATAATTGATGAATGTCTTTCTCCTGATGTTTTCAGTAACAAGCCTATTCAGGTAGCAAAAGCCAAAAAAGCCATCAGCAGCTATTCCAAGGCCCTGGGAGACGACCTGGGCCAGGCGGAATTAATGGTCTACTTTGTAGAGTGTGGAAACAAATTTACTTTGGCTTTTGGGGATCTGTATCAGGAATACTATGACGCCCTGAACCGGATGTATAAACGAGCAATCGATAAAGTCCTTGCGCTTCCTGATGAACAGCAAAATGAGTTCAGGCAAAGACTAAAAGCGATCATGACTTCCTCTTCCAATATAGGATGGGGATATCATGATACTCTTGCTGACGATTATTACAGTGCCTTTGATGATGATGAATAAGCAGACTGAGCCTCAACAACGAGATATGTCTTGCATTACTTGACCGGTAACTGACTTTTTATGGCAACGAACGAGGGGATCCACCACATATCCAGGGTTCCATGGCCTATCCAACATTTGGCGCTGCCAAAGGAGAGATGTAGCGCGTTATGGGGTTATTATTCGAATGGGATTCAAAGAAGGCGCGATTGAACCTCAAAAGGCACGGCGTGTCTTTTGACGAAGCAAGCACGGCATTCCACGACCCTTTATCACAGACAGTTGAAGATCCCTTGCATCCTGGAAACGAGGAACGCTTTGTCCTGATTGGGCGATCAATTCAAGGGCGGCTCCTGGTTATCGTCCATATGGACAGGGGGGAGCGAATACAAATCATCAGCGCCAGATTGGCTACAAACAACGAGAGGGTAAGGTATGAAGAGAATGAATAACGATCCGGATATGCTGGAGGAATACGATTTCTCTGGTGGAGTGCAGGGAAAATATTCCAAGAGATATGCGCAGGGAACCAACGTCGTAGTTATTGATCCTGATGTGGCTGAGTATTTTCCGGATAATGAATCAGTCAACGAGGCTCTCCGAGGACTGACAGCAATCATAAAAAGGCAGAAGAGGGCCGAAGCAGGGCATGGAGAGCACTCTTAAACTCGCGTACCTCATGCCAGGGTTATGTAACTGAGACACAGAGTAAAGCAGGAGGAAGAGATTTGTTATTCATATCCACCGAGCCGGTGGATATGAATAACAAGCTCCCGCCTGGGGCGGTAGAACCTTTTTCATTACTGCAACTCGCAGGAATGAAATAATGACTTCTCTCTTCTCCCAAGCTCTGCCTGCCCTGAATCAATCAGAAGCAGAGTGGGGTGAGATCCTCTTGGCGACAAAGGACCCTGGCCCAGACCCAAAGCCACAAGTTTTCCCTTGTAACCCCCACCAAAAAATGGTTACTTGGCTGGAATTTGATAAGACGAGGCTTTTTAGACAGGGCTTTTCTGATAATAACCAGGGAGCAGGGTGGATAAGATTCCATTGGTTATAACTGGGATGTTTTTGATCATAGAGAGTTTGTAAATTGAATGGCAATGATTTTAAATGGTTACATATAGATCTATACATTCTTGATGGTAAAAGTTGTCTGTAAGACCCAAAAAATGGGTTTTTTTGAGATGAAATATAATGATAACAGCACGTTGCTGGTCTCAGAGACCTGCACGTTGCTGGTCTCAGAGACCTGAGCAGTATAACAGCACGTTGCTGGTCTCAGAGACCTGGCTCAACCTGGCTCACGAATTAGTTCTTCGTTCCTCGTTCTTCGTTCTTCGCTAACCAGGAGCAGCGGCGAAGCCGCAGAACCAAGAACGATGAACCAGGAACTAAGAACCGCAGCGCTGCCGCCGTACCATGAACTGCGCGAAGAAGACCGAGATAGCCGGGCGTCTGGGGATTTCACGCAGGTCAGTATACAATATTCTCAATTCTCATTGTGATTAACAGACAAACATCTTTACACTTCGCGCTTGACGCAATATGTAAAGATGATGTTTACATTTCGCGTTTGACCCGATGTGTAAACTTTTTCCAATATCTGCAACAAAGGCCTTGGCTGCCCATGCTGGACATGAAGCGCTTCTCCCTGCCGGAACTCATCACTCATGTTCAATGAGGCTTTCCCTGCTTCCTGGGCGATTTGGACACTGTTGACAGTAAGTTAAGATTTTTTTCTAACTGCACGTGTAATTTAAAAAATTGACTTTTTTTTAAATTGCGCATACTGATTGCGCATGAAACGTGATCTCACAGGAACATACTATTCCACAGCAGCAGGTGGAGAAAAGGTCCGCGCCTTTATTCCAGACCCGCTGCCGCCGCTTCCTCCTTTGTCCATGGATGGCGAGACCCTCAATCTTATGGCGGACGCAGCCCTTGCTCTGGGACGTTTGAGCAACCTGCGCCTTGCCCCGGATTACAATCTCTTCCTGTACCAGTATGTGCGTAAGGAAGCAGTCCTTTCTTCGAAGATCGAAGGTACGCAATCCACCCTGGTCGACCTTTTGGCTCATGAGGATGATGATATTCCAGGCGTCCCTCTGGATGACGTGCTGGAGGTCAGCAATTATGTCAAGGCTGTGGAGTACGGGAAGAAAAGGTTGCTGGAAGACCGGTTTCCTGTATCATCTCGGCTTATCAAGGAAATCCATGCTGTTTTGTTGACCGGGGGGCGCGGCAGCGACAAGACGCCGGGTGAGTTCAAGCGTACTCAGAACTGGATTGGGGGGACACGCCCCGGCAACGCCGCATTCGTCCCGACTCCCCCGCACGAAATCCAGAGATGCATGGGTGAGCTGGACAAGTTCATTCACGACCGGGGCCATGGCTTGCACACACTGGTTACAGCCGGATTGGCCCATGTACAATTCGAGACCATCCATCCTTTTCTAGACGGCAACGGGCGAATCGGCCGGATGCTGGTACCGCTTCTGCTCATGCAGGAGGGTATTCTTGATGAACCCTGTCTTTATCTCAGCCTGTATTTGAAAAGGTTTCGAGAGGAATACTATGCCCGCCTGCAGGCAGTGCGCATGCAGGGCGACTGGGAAGGCTGGATGAAGTTTTTTCTTCAAGGCGTAATTGCCTCGGCTCGTGATGCTGTGTCGGCGGCAGAACGGATCATGGCGATTTATCATGAAGATCGCGGCCATATCCTTGACCAGGGAAAATCAACAAAGGCGGTCATGCGCGTGCATGAATGCATTCTCCAGCGCCAGGCGGCCAATCCCAAAAAAATTGCCGCACTTTCCGGATTGTCCCAGCCCTCGGTCATGACAGCCCTGCGCGTGCTGGAATCATTGGCTATTGTGAAGGAATCAACCGGGCGTCAGAGAAACACCCGTTATCATTATATTCGAACCTGCAAAATCCTGAATGATGAAATCGGGATGTTTTAATGATTACTAAATAGTTCTAGATATTTACCAGCCGTAATATCCCGGTCAAACTTCTCCAGAACTTTTAATATGGCTGTTTTGGCCATATTCGAACGCTGATCCGGATGATCAAGTATTCCAGCTACTGTCCGGGCCAGGACCTCCGGATCTCCCAGTCGGACCAGAATGCCGGTCTGGTTATGGATAACCGTGTCATGAACAGCCGGGATATCTGATGCAATTACCGGACATCCGCAGCCCATGGCCTCCACAATGACCAGGCCCAGGCCTTCCTGGTCGCCGCTTTTTGCCCTGATAATGTGAAGATGATCGTCGTTCTTTTCTGCGGCCAATGACATAAACTCCATTGCCCAGATTTTTGGATGACTGGCCTGCAGTGGATCGTCTTTGTCGGCCGGTTCGTCCCGGCCAAGGGGCTGGACTTGCTCCTGGAAGCCTTCCGGCAGATCACGGGCAAGACCGCGGCGCACCTGGTCCTGCTGGGCGAAGGCCCGCTCAGGCCGAGGCTGGAATCCATGACCCGGGAGCTGGGGCTGGCCGGGCGGGTGCATTTTTCCGGGTTCCAGGAGAACCCCCTGCCCTGGATGCGCGAGGCAACGCTGCTGGCCCTGCCTTCCCGGCATGAAGGGCTGCCCACTGTACTCATCGAGGCCCTGGCCTGCGGCACCCAGATCGTGGCCACGGACTGCCCCGGCTGCTCGGCGGAGATCCTGGAAGGCGTCAAACACGGCCAACTCGTACCGGTGGACAACCCCACAGCCCTGGCCCAGGCCATGCTGCGCACCCTCAACGGTACTTTTCATGTGCCCCCCAAAATGCCCAAGGCCTGGGCCGAGGATTTCATCGTTGAAAATGCCGCAAAGCAGTATATGGACACCCTACTTGGCAAAATATAACCCCCATCATCTTTGAGGTAAATCTTATCAATGCCACAACCCGATTTTTGGGCTGGCCTGCCCAATGTCCTCATCAAGGCCAAGGACTTCACCGTGGATAGGGCAGCCAGTTTCTATATGGAAGTTTCGATCGGCATCATCTTTACACTTCGCGCTTGACGCGATATGTGAAGATAATGTTTACATTTTGCGCTTGATGCGAAGTGTGAAGGAATTCATCAATCATGTTCAATAAGGCTATCTCTGTCCATTTGGCGATGTGGATGCCTTTGCCGAAAGGATTAACACCCTGGCCGAAACCCACAGTTGCGAAGCGAGGGAAATAGGCGAATACAACCGGGACAAAGTGGAGCAGATGTTTACCCTGGAGCGGATGGTCCGGGAATATGAGGATTTGTTCCAGCAGGTACTGGAAAAGAAAAGACAAGGGTGAAACAGGAAAATCATCTTCACTCTTCGCGCTTGACGCAATGTGTAAAAAATGATTGCAAAAAAATACTTTTTCCTATTTGGCTTGCGGGCACGGCCCGCATTAAAAATACCAATGGGTTACATATTTTTTTGTCATGTTTTTGCATGTATAAACTTGACAGAAGTTTTCCTTGGTCGTAGGTGAATTATATGAGCATACAGCAGTCAATCCAGAAAAAAATTGACAGGGTTGCGCCAGGAAAAATCATTACCTACAGGAACTTGTCGGACTTGCATGATGCCTGTCCCAGCGCGGTTGCCAAGGGCATGGAACGCCTGGTGCGGAAAGGGGTGTTGGTTCGGCAAAGGCCTGGGGTCTTTTACAAGCCCGAACATGGGCGGTTTGGGCCGTTAGCCTTGCAAGAGTCGGAAATACTCAGGCAGTTCATGTTTGAAGACGGCCGCTTGACAGGGTATCTTTCCGGTCCGGACGCTTTTCGCGCCCTGGGGATAACCACGCAGGTCGCCAATACCGTCACCATCGCCACTCCCAGAAATCGCAGGGGGGTCGAACTGGAAGGTTTGTCCATTCGTTTTATCCAGAGCAGAGTAAAGACCATACAGCAAGGCGATATCCCCAAGCTGCAGCTCCTGGATGCCATGAGCCGGATAAGGAAGGTGCCGGATGTGGATATTGATGAAGCGGTGAAAAAGATGATCGCAATCCTGGCTGACTATTCTGACAAGGATAGGGAGCGTGTTTTTCTGTTGGCGAAAAAGTATGGGCCTCGGGTAAAAGCCCTGTTGGGTGCCATATTGCAAGATATTGGAAGGGACGACCTGGCAATGCAGCTGAAGTCACGCCTGAATCCCTCCACTGCATACAAGATCGGGGTCAGCGCTGATGTGCTGCCGAACAAGGCAGAGTGGTCCATATCATGAGACTGCATGAGGACAAGGACCTGTTTGTCGATGTGGTCAGGGCCAGCGCCTGGAAGTATGCCATGCGTGCAGTGTATATCGAAAAAGACTACTGGGCAACGTATGCCTTGAAAAATGTATTTACATCACCGGTCAAGGAGAGTGTTGTCTTCAAGGGCGGAACATCCTTGTCAAAGGTATATGGGATTATCGACAGGTTTTCTGAAGATGTGGATCTGGCGCTTGTAACCATTCAGGGGGCAGATACCGGCCATGGGGACAGTCCCGCACTTATTTTTTGAAGAACCATTTTCAGCTGTCGGCGTTGGAAAAATAAGTGCGGGACAGTCCCCGGGCCTGGTGCCAGTAATCACTACCGAGGATCCCGTGAATGGTTACGTTTTATCGGTGCACCATGAAGGCAAGCAGAACAAAATCATCATACTGGCCTTGCTGGCTGTATTGCTGGCTGGGAACCTCTTTTTTATATTCAAGGGCCTGCCTTTTGACCTGGAGTGGCTCCAGGCCAATCAAAAAACCATAGAAGCTCTCAGCAGCGAATACTTTCTGGCTTCCATTCTGCTATTTGTGCTCCTGCGCTTTGTTTTTGCCGTGGTGTCCATACCTGGAACCGGAGTGCTGACGATTGCCGGAGGAGCTGTTTTCGGCGTATGGCTGGGATCCCTGCTTGCAGCCCTTGCAGTGGGGTGCGGGGTGACAGTGGTTTTCTTGATGAGCCGATATGCCCTCAAAGATTATGTCCGCAGTAGATTTGAAAGTTATACCGGATACATAGAAAAGGGCATGCAGGAATACGGTACTGGTTTTCTTTTTATGCTCAGAATCATCGAAGTGGCACCCTCTTTTGTAATAAATTCTGTTTTTGCCTTCACTGATATGAGGGTCAAGACCTTCTTCCTGGTCAGCCTGGCTGGATTTCTGCCCGGTATATTTATTTTCGCCAATGCCGGCAGCCGTCTTGCACAGATTGACGCAATGTCGTGTTTAATGAGCACCGGAGTTATGCTTTCCCTGGCTGTAACCATTCAGGGGGTACTCGGTGGTGACTAATGGCACAAGGCAAGGGGGACTGTCCCCCGCTAAGTAATGATTGTGCAGCTTCACAAAATTTTGCGTCTGTAATTTGTGTATTTGTGCAGGACAAGTGTCGCGGGGACTGTCCCCCTGGCCGGTACCTGCCCCCCTGAATGGTTACCCTGGCTGCAGTGGGTATATTTCCTCTTTTGTGCCAGCTTTTCTGCAAAAAGTGTAAATCCCTTCCGGTAAAAAGTTCT
This sequence comes from Desulfonatronospira thiodismutans ASO3-1, assembly GCF_000174435.1. Taxonomy (NCBI): domain Bacteria; kingdom Pseudomonadati; phylum Thermodesulfobacteriota; class Desulfovibrionia; order Desulfovibrionales; family Desulfonatronovibrionaceae; genus Desulfonatronospira; species Desulfonatronospira thiodismutans. The sequence goes on along the minus strand of NZ_ACJN02000001.1, from coordinate 274,650 downwards.
TGATGATTTTGGCATGAGCATTGCCTCTCTTGCTGGTGACCATTCAGGGTGCCTTGCGCCAGTATTCACTGCCGGGGCGTATCTGTTTAGCGCTTTTAAGGAAAGCAGGGGACAGGCACTCCGGGACCCACTTGAGCATCATTTTGTGCTTAAAATATCTCATTTTTTGGGACAAGTGGGTCCCGGAAGAGCCAGTCCCCATGCCACATGCAAAGCGCTAAACAGATACGCCGGGGCTTATTTTTACCAGGACGATTTCCGGCGGGGCCAGGACGCGGATGGGCGGACCCCAGCTGCCGGCCCCGCTGGTGACTATCAGGGATGAGTCGTTTGAACGGCGAATGCCGTAGACGTGATCGTACTTGAGCCGGACAAAGAAGCGGAAAGGAAAAATTTGCCCCTTGTGGGTATGCCCGGCCAGGTGCAGGTCCACCCCGGCGTCCCGGGCGATTTCGAATCCCCAGGGACGGTGACTGACCAGGATGTTGTATTTGTCCGGGTCCAGCCTTCTGGTCAATTGCTTAGTGACGTTTTCCTGGTGCTGCCTGAATCTCCCGTGGGGTGCCGGGTCGCTGACCCCGATGATTTCTATATTTGTCTCTGAGAGCTTTTCTGTCTCGTCCTCCAGCAGGGTGAACCCGGCCCTGGCAAAAAAGTCCCTGGAATCATCCGCTCCGGCATAAAATTCGTGGTTGCCAAGGACTGCGTACTTGCCAAGGCCGGCCTGCATGCCCTGCATGATGCGGGCTTCTTCCTGCAGCCATTCCAGGTGGTCGTTTAATATATCCCCGCCCAGGATGATCAGGTCCGGGTCCTGATCATGGACAAGGCTTTTGAGGTCCTTGACCCGCTGCATGGACTTCTGCACCCCCAGATGGGTGTCCGACAGAAAGACTACCCGCAGATCATTGCCAATTTTTGGCGAAGATATTTCGTACTCTGTTACCCGCACCGGACCTGCTGCCTCCATAAATCCCCAGCCCACGGTTAGAATGGTTACGGTGATGATTGCAAAGGCTGCTGCCCGGGAAAGCCCGGGGCTGATCCTGACCCTTACAGGCCAGACCATAAGCTGCAGAACAAAAAGGGCAAGCTGGAGCAAAAAGAGGTAAAATATCACTCCCAGCCAGGTAAAGACAATCTGCCATATAAGATATACCAGTGGTTCGGGCCAGGACAAGGGGATGAGATGGGCGGCTATGGGGCTGAGCGCCAGTAGCAGGCAAAGCCGGAAGCCACCGCGCCTGACTCTTGAAGAGAATTCGAACTGCGCGGCGAAGCGCGCCCAGGTGAAGCAGTGCATGCCCAGGTAGACCAGGAAAAAGGCCAGGATGAAAAGCATAGTTTGGTTCGTGCTGCAAAGACTGAAGATTTAGGGTGATCAAGTCCTTTACTTTGATCAGCTACACATAGCAAGGACAATTGGGGATTGAATTTTGACGCTTAAGCAGCTAACATGCCATTGCCTCAGTGAAGAATTGTTGAGATAGCAGGAAAAAATTGTGAGAGGTGGTGGGGGCAAGGGAGGCTCTGTCTGGATCGTCCTTAATCCTTGCCAGGAATTAAGACGCGACTACAAAAAGCCCTTTTTTCAGTTGCAGGAGTCAGGAGACAGGTGACGGGAACCAGTAAAATCAAAGAGTTATATAATTGCTTTGTTCCTGAATTTTTAATTGACTGTTTTTTTAATGCGCATCAATTAAGGCGCAAACATGCTGAAAACAGATTTCGGTCAGTCAGTCAACAGATCAGTGGGGAGTAACTCTTCAGGGGGGAGGTATGCCAATTTGTGTGAAGCCTGAAGGCTTCCCGTGCCTAAGAAGATTTTTTTGGCACCCCAGTTGAATGCCCTGCGGGCTAGCTCGTTGAGCTATTCAACGGGGCAGGCTGGCAACTTCGTTGCACATCCCAGTGAAACCAGCTACGCTGACCCAGCACTCACTTTTCCATTTGTTTGCTTGTGATGAAACCGAAATTATTAAAGTGAGTGCTGGGTGTTTCACGGGACAGGCTGGCGGCTCTGCCGCTCACGGCTGGGGGGTACGCTTCAAGTCTATTCCCGGTGGCGATTGCTGGCTCCCCCTGAATGGTTACAGTGGGGATGCAGTGAAGCCCTGTCCTGAAGTATATTTCAATATATTACAGGGCAAATAAGCTGTCTTTTTACACGTTTAGTGCTCTGTACAAGTAGAGGATTTATGCAAGGTGATGGTACATCAATATTGATGAAATTAGCAGAAAAAGTACGCAATAAATATCCTCAGGCCCGTGTCTGGCTCTTTGGTTCTCATGCCAGAGGTACTGCAACCAAGGAATCAGACCTGGATATATGTGTGGTTCTTCCAGAGGTTCATCCGGATGATCGTCTTGCTGTCAGTGATATGGCCTGGGAAATTGGTTTTGACTGCGATGTGCATGTTTCTACAATTGTTGTATCGGAAAGGAATTTTGAAGAAGGACCGGTCTCATCGAGTCCATTGGTGGAAACTATTCGCACTGAAGGAATAGCTGCATGATCAATGATAAAAACATTATGGAACTTTGCAGGTATCGTTTGCAACAAGCTGAAGAAACACTTTCAGAGGCTAGAATTCTGATTGATTCTGGATATTGCCGTGGAGCTTTGAACAGATCCTATTATGCTATGTTTTATGCATTGCAGGTTCTTATAACACAAAACAAGGTCAAGTTGTCAAAGCATAGTGGAGTTATATCTTATTTTGATCGCGAATATGTCAAGACAGGAATAAAAAAAGGCTTCTGTAAGAACCGGCCAGACAGAAATCAGGGGGCCCTTAACCTCTTTTAGAATGTCCAGGCAGTTGTGGTGACAGGCATCGGAACGATCAAAAAAGGCCACCAGCGGTCCAGTATCCATCAGAATCATTGGTTTCTCCCAAAGCGCCTGCGCATAATTTCCTCTCCCCGGGTAGAAAGATCGCCTTGCCCGCTGGCTGCAGATCCGGCCAGATCTTTGATCAGTTCGTAGGGGCTTTGCTCGATTTCTTTGAGAGTTCTTTCACAGTATTCTTGAAGCGACCTGCGAACTACTTCGGTCCTGGTAACACGCAGAGCTTCAGCTGTCTTTTGCAGTTTGTGCCTGGTGTTTTCGTCCAGCCGAACGCTTAACGTCATGGTATTAATCCCTCCCGCTGGCGAAATGTCTATTCTGCAATACGTGTTGTATTGCAGGGGTTGGAGTATGTCAAGGCGCTATCAGACTTACCATTGAAACCCTGTCATAAAAAAGGAAATCTTGAGTTATGGCGGGGGTGCAGCGTTTGGCACTGGAACTGTTCCAGCTTTTTTGCTTGTGACTTGATGCCGATTATCGGCGTAAGCACAGAAAAAGGATTGTGCAAAACACAAGGGAAAATTGCAGATATACCTCTGCAAAGCCAGCTTTTCTGGTATATGCTCAGGCCTGGTTTTCCGGGGGCAATGGAAAATATAGATAAAAGGCCGCGCCTTTGTCCGGGAGGTTTTCGCCTTCTATCCAACCATCATGTTCCTCCATGATTTTTTTGCACAGGGGCAGGCCCAGGCCGGTGCCCAGAGAGTGGTCCTTGGTGGTGGTGAAGGGCTCAAAGAGTACTGCCAGGACCTGCTCAGGCAGGCCGGGGCCGGTATCGGTCAGGCTTATTTTCACCAGGTCCTGACCATTTTGTGCCCTGGAGCTGCCGGCGGTGATGTGGATTTGACCTCCCTGAGGCATGGCGTGCATGGAATTGCTGATGAGGTTGTCCAGGATCAGATGGATTTTTTTCCGGTCCATGAGAATCCGGGGGAGGTCTGGTGCAATATCAAAAAGGACTTCAATATGTTGTCCGGTGATCTGGTCCCGGTGTTCTTCCAGATATTCCTGGAGGACCTCCCGGGGATTGTGCAGTTCAAAGTCCGTGCAGCACCTGTCCTGGGAAAAGACCACTATATCGTTCAGGATCTCTTCCAGACGGCGCATTTCCTTTAGTATAATTCCAGCGTACTCGCGTTCTTTGTCCTTCTGGGCGGTCTTTTCCAGCCGCCTGGCAAATCCGCCCATGGCGGTCAGGGGATTGCGGATGGCGTGGGTGATGTTGGCGGTAAGCCTGCCCAGGGCAGCCAGTTTTTCATTGTGCACCAGGCGTTCCTGGGTGTTTTCCAGGTCCTGTCTGACCCTGGCGATCTCCTCCTCCAGGGTCCTGTTCCAGTTCTGCAGTTTGGACCGGGAATCGTGAAGTTCCTGCATTATGCTGTCAAATCCGGCACCCAGCCTGCCCAGTTCGTCCCGGCCGTGATCTCCGGGCTGGGTTCCTGTTGCTTCCTGAAAGTCCTTCAGCAGACCACGCAGGCTGGTTATCACTATGCGGTTGAAAAGTATCCCCATGGCTGCAAATATCAGGGACAGGGCTACAAAGACCACCACAAAAACTGAAACCGCCCTCTCCTTTACCTGGGAAAGGGCTTCCTGCACCGGCATGTCAATGGAAACTACACCGGCAATCTCCCCTGGACTCCGACCGAAGCCATGTTCTGAGCCGTACATTTCCAGTAGTTCTCTGGGAGCATCCTCAGGCCGACCATGGCAATGCAGACATTCGCTCTCAAATACAACCGGCTTGAAACGCTGAAAATGGGCGTATCCGTCATGATCAACAATGCCCTGCCACTCTTCTGCTTCAGGGTTTTTACGGAAATAGTCGATCATGTCCTGTTCAATAATATTGGCTTCGTACTCGGGGTTGCGGGCATTCAAGGCCACCCTGCGGTAGCGCACCCCCGGCAGTTCCGGGGCGAATCTGTCCATGACCGCACGGCCCACGTAGGAGGTGGACATGGCCTCGCGTACGAAATGATCCTCCCCCATGAGTTCATACATTCTGGGCCGCAGTTCTTCACGGACATACTTCCTGCTGGCTTCCACCCCGGCCATGACCAGTTCGGACCGGGCCAGGGCCTGGGCTTCCAGTTCCTTTTTTTGATGGTAATAAATGGCAATGGCCGCCACGAGGCAGCACATGAGCATGATTACAGCCGAGCCCAGCATAAACTTGTTCTGCAAGCTCCAGTTGGCGGGGTTCAGCCTGCTGAGCCGGGGTTGCTGCTTCACAGCAGAGTTCTGGTTATTGCTGGTGTGTTCCATGGATATGAAATAAGCCTTCATCTTGAAAGTCGTTTGAAAAGATTGTTATATGTATAGGCTCATGCTGCTTCAGGGTAAAGCACAAATTTAAAGGTAACCATTCAGGGGGTGCCAGCAATCGCCACCGAGAATAGACTTCAGGCGTTACTCCCCAACCGTGAGCGGCAAAGCCGCCCGTGAGCAACGAAGTTGCCCGTGCCAAAAAAATCTTCTTAGGCACGGGAAGCCTTCAGGCTACACACGGGTGCTCCGCACACACGGTTTTGAAGAATAAAGATTCCCAGCAAGGCTTTACCCGCCTGGCAGACAGGCAAATTGGCATACCTCCTCCTTGAAGGGTTACATTTAAAGGAAGTGATGCCGGCTTTTCCTTGGGTTTCCCGGGGCCTGCGCTTTGGAAGATTGTCAGCGGGACACATTGATTGTCTGTCTGTTGAGAGCTTGCCAACCGCCGTATTTGGCAGATATAATAAAATAGTGGCGTATCGCGTAAGGCATGGTTCAGACTTCATAAAGTACAGGAGAATAAATGACTTTGAATATAATTCGGACCGGCCTGGGAAAATGTTATGATGTTTACGGCAGGGAAATACCCTGCCATGGCACCGGACAGGACGCGGCCTTTAGACTCGGGGTTGCGTGGCCATCTTCCAGGTTTGTTTCATTAAGCAAGAACCGTGTACGCGATGAACTGACCAACCTTGAATGGACCCTCAAGGCCAATTTTTTTGATTTTCCCCTGACCTGGCAGCAGGCCCTGGATGAAGTAAAGGAGATGAACAGGGAGGGCTTTGACGGATACAATGACTGGAGACTACCCAACAGAAGAGAGATACGTTCCGTTATTTCCCACGGACAAAGAAAGCCGGCCCTTCCGGCAGGCCATCCTTTTACTGATGTATTCCTGGGGTGGTACTGGACTTCCACCTCTTCGGCCCTGGCCCCGGCATATGCCTGGTATGTGCATCTGGAAGGGGCAAGGATGTTTTACGGTGGCAAAGAGCAGCGCTACCTGGCCTGGCCGGTGCGGGGCAACTCCCGGCACATTCCCTGCACCGGGCAGACAGAGTGCTTTAACACCCGGGGAGAGGTGATAGAATGCGCCGGGACCGGGCAGGACCCGGATATATCAGCCGGGCAGCCCTGGCCTGTGCCGCGCTTCAGCAGGCAGGGCCGGGAGATAACGGATCACCTGACGGGATTGATCTGGCTTGATCCGGGAGAATCTGCAGGCAGGGCCGTAAGCTGGCAACAGGCTCTGGATACTGTACAACAATTAAAAGGGGACAGTGAGTGGCGGCTGCCCAATATCAACGAACTGGAATCCCTGGTGGATGCCTCCGCCCATTCACCGGCCCTGCCTGAGGAACATCCGTTTACGGATCTGCTGGACGGGTACTGGTCTTCAACCACCAGTTTTTTTGAGCCGGACTGGGCTTACGCCTTATACCTGAAGAAAGGGGCTGTGGGGGTGGGCTTCAAGCCGGACTCCGGATTTTATGTCTGGCCGGTGCGCAGTCTGGACAGGGGGTAGGGTTTCCATAGCCTGCGCCTGCAGAAATGCCGCAGGCGCAGGTTTTATTTTTAATGATCGCAGGCGTTTTGACCGGTGACCAGGTTTCCATCCAGCCAGGATTTGACGATTTCTTCAGCAGTACCTTCCGGTGCACCGGTGATAATCCTGATTCCTTTTTCCCTGAGCAGATCCTGGGCTCTTGAGCCCATCCCCCCGGCAATTACCAGGCCTGCTTCCTTCTCGGCCAGCCAATTGGGCAGAACCCCGGGTTCGTGGGGCGGCGGGGTGAGCTGCTCCTGGTGCAGGATGGTTTTATCTTCGGTATTTACGCTAAACAGGGCGAAAAGTTCGCAATGACCGAAGTGCTGGCACAGTCTGCCCTGGGCCAGGGGGATGGCAATTTTTACGGCCCCGTTTTGAGGCCTGACTGAATCCGGTGTGTTTGAAGGTGATGCCTGTAGGTTGGACAGTTGGTCCTGGAAAAAATCTTTTTGTCCCTGCAGTTGTTTTATGGGTTCCAGGATTTTTTGCAGGGCGGACAGGGCCGGACTTTCGGCCTGCCTGGCAATAAAGGGCATGCCTTCATCGGCAGCCTTGACCATGTCCGGATCCAAAGGGATGCCGCCCAGAAAGGGCACCTGCATCTCCTGAGCCAGCTTCTGGCCTCCTCCACTGGAAAAAATGTGAGCTTCTTCCCCGCATCTGGGGCAGACAAAACCGCTCATGTTTTCCACTATGCCCAGGACCTGGTTGCCGGTGTGGCGGCAGAAATTCACTGAACGGCGTACATCGTCAACAGCCACGTCCTGGGGGCTGGTGACTATCAGGGCGTGGGCCTCGTGACCAAGAAGCTGAACCACGGACAGGGGCTCGTCCCCGGTGCCCGGGGGGCAGTCAACAATGAGGTAATCCAGGTCTCCCCAGTCCACGTCTTCTAAGAATTGCCTGATCAGCCCCATCTTTACCGGACCTCTCCAGATGACCGAATCTTCCTTGCTTTGCAGCAGAAAGCCCAGGGACATGACCAAAAGTTGACCGTTCCACATTGCCGGGACAAGTTTTTGGTCCCTGGTTACCGGACGGGAGTCTTCCAGGCCGAAAAGTCTGGGAATGCTCGGGCCGTGAACATCCACGTCCACAAGGCCAACCCTGCAGCCGGACAGGGAAAGTTCTGCTGCCACATTGGCAGCTACGCTGCTTTTGCCCACTCCCCCTTTGCCGGACAGGACCACTACCTTGTGTTTTATCCGGCTGAGGCTGTGGGCAAGCTTCCGGTTCTTTTCCTGTTCCTTTGACCTGCTCTGACAGTCTGATGCAGTGCTGCAGCTGCCGCATGCCTTATCACTCATTTTTGTTTCTCCCTGGGTTGTTTTTATGCTTTAAAATTTTTGCTGCCGATTTCCAGATGTCCTGCATGGGCCGGGTCCATTTTTCAGGATGGTACTCCACAATGCTCTGGCCCTGAATCTGGGCTCTGGTGAAATCCTGATCATAGGGTAGCTTTACAGGGACGCCCAGGCCGTATTCCAGGCAGAATCTTTCAATTTCCACGGTAATGTCCGGGTTGAGGTCAGCCTTGTTGATTACTGCCAGACAGGGGATTTTGAAATGTCTGGTAAGGTCGAACACCCGGCGCAAATCAGCAAAGGCGCTTCTGGTGGGCTCAGTAACCAGCAGGGCCATGTCCGCATTGGTCAGGGACGCTATCACCGGGCAGCCCACCCCGGGAGCGCCATCGCCAAGCACGTTTTCCGCGGCTTCTTCCTGTGCCGTCTGGTGCGACTTTTTTCGGACAATGGATACCAGTTTGCCGGAGTTTTCCTGTCCAATGCCCAGGCTGGCATGGATCATGGGGCCGAATCTCGTGCTGGAACTGAACCACTGGCCGCAATGCCTGTCATGCATGCTTACCGCGGATTCAGGGCAGACGTGGAGACAAAGGGCGCATCCCTCACAATGTTCCTGCATGACCCGGTAATCTTCCGAAATGGCCTGAAATCGGCAGTATGCGCGGCACAGACCGCAACCTGTGCACAGGTCCGGGACTATTTGAGCCTGCTGTCCGTTGATGAACTCGTGGGCCTCAAGTATTTCCGGGGCCATAATCAGATGCAGATCGCTTGCATCCACGTCACAGTCCCCAAGTACCTGCCGGGTACCTGTTGCTGCCAGCCCGGACACCAGGCTGGTTTTTCCGGTGCCGCCCTTGCCGCTTATGACTACGATTTCCTGCATGATGCTTATTTGCCCCCGGCCTGCATTTCTTTTTGCAAGTTTTCCCACATATTCCTGTATATTTCTTTGAATTCAGGCATGGCCTCCAGAAGGGGCTCTGCCCTGGAGCAGGCCGCTGCAGCCTGTCTGCTGTAGGGGAGTCTGGCCAGTAGCGGGAGCCTTTCATGCCGTATATATTTTTCCATTTGATCATCTCCCATGCCGTCCCTGTTGATCACTGTGCCCAATGCAAGGCCCAGCTTGCGTACAAGCTCCACTGCGATTTTGAAGTCGTGCAGCCCGAAAGGGTTGGGTTCTCCCACCAGGATGACATAATCTACGTCGCGAAGGGTTTCCATTACCGGGCATGAAGTTCCCGGGGGTGCGTCTGCAATGACAATCCCCTGGCCTGGAGTGCTTTTTAGTACACGCCTGATAAGCGGGGGCGCCATGGCTTCCCCGATGCGCAGCAAGCCGCCGCAGACCTCCACGCCGCGGCCTTTGCCGTGGCGCACCAGACCTATTTCCCTGGTGCTTTCATCTACGGCCTGCACAGGGCATAAAAAAAAGCAGAGACCGCAGGCGTGGCAGAGTTCCGGGAAGACCATGACCTTGTCCGCTATCCAGATGAGGGAATTGAAGCGGCATTCGTTGACACATTGCAGACACGATTCTCCCAGACATTTTGTGTTGTCTATTTCAGGGACCGCAACGGTCTGTCTGTTCTCCCGGGACCAGGCAGCATCCAGGAAGAAATGGGCATTGGGTTCTTCCACATCGCAGTCGGCAAGGCAGACCTTTTGCCCTTCCTTTTGCAGGTAAAGGGCCAGATTCACCGCCACGGTGGTCTTCCCTGTACCTCCTTTTCCGCTGATTATGGCCAGGCGCATCAGATCATTGCCTCCCGCTTTTTACCAGTGTCCGGACCTGTCAGCTTCTTCAGCCTGTTCCAGGCGACCCTTCTTGTAAGCCTGGATGGCCTCTTCAACGGTATTTTCTTTGCACAGATAAACCGCTATGCCTCCTGCCTGGAGGGCGGAAAAGGCCTTGGGTCCGCAATGCCCGGTGATTACCGCTTCGGCTTTGCCCCGGGATACGGCCTGAGCGGCCTGGATGCCCGCTCCCTGGGCAGCGTTTAGACTGGGCTCATTGTTCAGGATTGCAAAGCTATCGTTTTCTGTGTCGTATAAAATAAAATGAGCAGCCCTGCCGAAACGTGGATCAAGCGGGGATTTCAACTCCTGTCCCTGTGAGGATACAGCAATAATCATCAGTTTTTCCTTGTTTTTCAGCTTTGCTCGAATATGGAGGGAGGGATATAGTCGTGGGTGCCTTCCACCACTTCCACCCCGGCCTTTTGCCTGATGGCTTCTATTAGATCATCCTTTCTTTTGCAGTATTTCATGATGCAGGTACTGACGTGGATTGTGTCCACTTTTTCATTCAGGGCCTTGAGGTGCATGTTCAAAAGGGCCATGCTGCAGACCACACGGTTTTTGTTGCCTTCGCATCCCCCGCAGTCAACAATGCCCACCAGGGAAACGTCCTGGTTTTCATATCTTTTGAACTCGCCCTCTTTCCTGCCCAGGGCCACGAAACATTTGGCATCTCCAGGGCACAGGTTGCTGCCTCTGATCATGCTGCAGGCGATAAGAGCTATTTTTTTCATACCGGCTTCCTCCTGGTTGTTTGTGCTTCAGTCAGGCAATCCAGTGCCGGGCAGTTTGGCAGGTTTTCCCCTGAAATACCCGGCAACGGCTCTTTGCTGTTTTTTTTATCTTTCAAAACTTCCTGGGCATCTACCCTGTCCCCGGCCCCGGCCCCGGCATCTTCCGGTTCTCTGTCCGCCTCTCAAGCAAAGCCTTTGTCCGTCTTGAGCTAATGTGGTCACAGCTGGCTTTTCAGGGGCAGGGGATTCTCCGGCAACGTCTGCTCTTATTCTGCCCCGGCAACGCCCCAGTCCTTTTCCTGTTCCCGGACCATGTCCCATGGGTCCTGTTCCATTAAGTCCCGGCATCTTGCACACCTCCTTTTCTGGTAGACCAAAAATTACCCCCTGCTCATGGCCGCCCCGCAACTGGGGCATGTCTGTTCATAGCAGGGGTGGCCCTTTACGTGTTCCACCTTGTGTCCGCATTGAGGGCAGGCACAAAATCCGCTGGTGTTCATGCCTCCGCCCTGTCCACGGCCTGGACCGGTTTTTCCGGCACATCCACCAGGCTGTCCTGCACCTTGACCTGATTTTCCTCTGCCCGGCATATGGGCCTCCTTTTTTTTGAAAGAACATTTTTCAGGATTGAAAAAGCATTTGCGCCGCCCGGGCATGTCAAAGCGTTCCTCATTCAGTCTGTCATCCATCAGTGCCTGTATGACTTCGTTAACCCGCCCGGATACAAAAGGCACAACTGTAATTCCGCTGGCGGCGATAAGATGGCAAAGGGACTTAGAGATGGCTCCGCAAACCAGCATGTCTATTTTCAGCCCGGCCAGTCTGAGTATTTTGGCTGAAGAGTCGTTTTCGTCCAGGTATTCAGACCATCTGTTGCTGACTGCGCCGGATTCAATATCCACCACCACAATAGTGTTGGAAACATCAAAAACCGGGGCCACCCGGTCCTGCCATGTGCTTACAGCCGCTTTCATGTCCAGGGAGTTGCATTTAATATGCCGACTGGATTTTATGGTGCTGAGCTATTTAACATATTGAAATAAATTTGTTTTTTAAATAAAGGCAGGTTGATCTGCAAAATGTATGGTCGCATCAGTGCGCCTGTCGGGCGGTATCATAGTAGCTTTTTTGCTACTGTAGGTGTGGTTTCCAGGGTGTGCGGGAGAAGGTCATGGAGTGTGGATGTTCAGTTTTTTCAGCTTGCGGTGCAGGGTGCTCTTGTGCATGCCCAGAAGCCTGGCGGCTCTGGTTTTGTTGTTGCCGGTCTGTTCCAGGGCCTTTTCAATACTCCTGGCCTCCAGGATGTGTTTTGCGGTCTGAAAGTCCGCAGGTATTTCAGTATCCTTGAGTGTCAGTTCCGCGGGCAGGTGTTCAATGCCGATTTTGCCCCGGGAACACAGCACAAAGGCCCTTTCGATGATGTTTTCCAGTTCCCGTATATTTCCCGGCCAGTCGTATGCCATGCAAAGAGAAACGGCCTCGGGTGTAAGGCCCTGGACCTCTTTTCTCTGGAGGCGGTTGAACCTGTCTACAAAATGCTGGGCCAGGTGGGGGATATCTTCTTTTCTGTGTCTCAAGGGAGGCAGTTCTATACGCACGATATTTATGCGGTAGTACAGGTCCTGGCGGAAGAGTTTCTGCCGCACCATTTCTTCCAGGTCCCTGTTGGTGGCGGTTATGATCCTAGCGTTGGTTTTTTCCGGTCTGGAGGAGCCAAGGGGGTCATAGGCCTTTTCCTGGAGTACTCGCAGCAGGCGGATCTGGAGAGCCTGGCTGACCTCTCCGATTTCGTCCAGAAACAGGGTCCCGTTTCCGGCCTGGGCGAAGCGGCCGGGCCTGTCCCGTTCTGCACCAGTAAAAGCTCCGGCCTTGTATCCGAAGAGCTCGGACTCCAGAAGGGTGTCAGGCAGTGCACCGCAGTTTACGGGCACAAAAGGAGCGTCCTTTTTGGACCCTAAGGAATGAATGGTTTTTGCTGCCAGTTCTTTTCCAGTGCCGGTCTCCCCCAGGATGAGCACCGTGCTGGAGCTTGCGGCCACCGCGGGGATGATCTGCAGTACCTTCTGCATGGCCGGGCTGTGGCTTACGAGATTGCCGGTGGACAGACCACCCTTGAGTTCCAGACGTAATCTCTCCACTTCGCTCAGGTCGCGAAAGGTCTCGGCTCCTCCCACCAGTTCGCCCCTGGAGTTGCGAAGCATGGCAGTGGATACGCTTATGGGGATGCGTCCACCCTGGGAGTCTATGATATAGCAGGCTTTGCCGATGACTGGTTTTCCTGACTCAAGGGTATATCCCAGAGCGCACTGGGACTGGCACATGCTGGATCTGAGCACTTCCCAGCAGGGCCGGCCCAGGGCCTGGTCTCTGGAAATGCCGGTAATCTGCTCCGCGGCCCGGTTGAAGGAGGTGATCATCCACTCCCGGTTTACTGTAAAGACGCCGTCGGATATGCTTTCAAGTATGGCCTTGGTAAAGCCTTCCCAGGGTTCATCTTTTGTTGTTTTGCCGCTCATATGTTCTGATATAACGAATTCAGGGGATGGGGCAAGTCTTTGCAGGCAGCTTGAAAGTAAGTCTTTATTGTTTTGCTGATTTTTACTGTTGAACTCCCTGGGCACCGGTGTTATTGTGTCGGTTCTTATTTGATAATAATACTCTGAAATTCTTTACAGTCTGCTTCAGGCGGCCGTCAGGCCTTAAAAGGGAACTCCGGTGCAAGTCCGGGGCGGTCCCGCCGCTGTGAGCCCTGTAAATCTTTTTGTCGTATCTGGGTCACTAACCCCGCACTTACTTTTTTCAAAAAAGTAAGAGAAACTTATTTTTTGACCTCCGTGAGGCAGGTTATAAAATTTTATAAGTTTCGCTGTAGTGCTACTTTTTTGAAAAAAGTAAGTGCGGGGTTGGGAAGGCCGACAAAGGAAGGGGCGAGCCAGAAGACCTGCCTGAAGTCTTATCCATCAACTTTTTCCCCTGCGAGGACAGCGGGTAAAGATCCACGGGCTCCGGTGCTTTTATCCGGCGGAGCAATATATCATGCAGGATTTAGACTATAGTGCCTGGGACATGCTCAAGGGATATGAGCCCTTCAGCCTCTGCGACTGGCCGGGACGGATAAGCGCGGTTCTTTTTTTCGGGGGCTGCAATCTGCGCTGTCCCACCTGCCACAATGCTTCTTTTGCCTGGCACCCGGAAAGTTTTCCGGTCCTGGACTGCCTGGGAGTGCTGGAGCAGGTGCAGCGCAACCGCAACTGGCTGGAAGGGCTGGTGCTGACCGGCGGTGAAGTCACCATTCTGCCAGGTTTTGATTCTTTGCTGCATGATCTGTCCAGCCTGAACATTCCCATTAAACTGGACACCAACGGACTCAGCCCGGATTGTGTAAAACTAGCTCTTGAGCATAGCTCAATAAAAATGATAGCAGTGGATATCAAGGGGCCGTGGCATATGTATCCGGGGCTTACCGGTGATCGGGCCGCTCCCGGGCAGGCCAGGGATTGTCTGGGGCAGATTCTGGAGCTTGCTGCAGATAGCCCGGAGAGGTTCATGTTCAGGATCACCCGGGTGCCTGGTTTAAGTGATCCGGACATTGAAAACGTAAAAGCCTGGCTGCCGCCCGGGTTCGAGCTCAAAGTTCAGGATTACCGGCCGTCCAGAATAACAGCAAACCAGTAAAAAGGACACTAATATGCCCAAACAGATCAAGAAAAGAGACGGTTGTATGGAATCCTGGTCCACGGACCGGATTGCCCATGCCATTTTAAAGGCCCTCAAGGCCAGCGGAATCAAGGACCCTTTGCTGGCTTCCAGGCTGGCCCGCAAGGTGGAGGGCAAGCTGCACGAGGATATTCCGGAGCAGGAGACCGTCCAGGACATGGTGGAAATGGTGCTTATGGAGTCCAGGCTTTATGACGCGGCCAAGAAGTACATCATCTACCGCGAGAAGAGAAGGGAACTGCGCTGCCAGGATCAGGCCTATCTGAATATCGGGGAGATCATTGATTCCTACGTGTACAAGTCCGACTGGAGGGTCAATGAAAACGCCAATATGACCCATTCTTTCCAGGGACTCATGCTGCATCTCTCAGGTTCGGTCCAGGCCCGCTACGCCCTGGAAAAGTATCCGGAAGAAGTGCGCATGGCCCATGAGCATGCCTATTTTCACATCCACGACCTGTCCTTTGGACTGGCCGGGTACTGCGCAGGATGGAGCCTGCGCGATCTCTTGCTGGAGGGCTTCAACTTAGAGGGCAAGTGCTCCTCAGGGCCGGCCAAGCATTTTGATTCCGCACTGGGGCAGATGGTAAATTTTCTGGGGACTCTGCAGAACGAATGGGCCGGGGCCCAGGCCTTCAATAACGTGGATACCTATCTGGCCCCCTTTATCCGTCATGACGGCCTGAATTACCACGAGGTAAAACAGGCCATGCAGAAATTTGTTTTCAACCTGAATACCACATCCAGGTGGGGCGGTCAGAGTCCTTTTACCAACCTGACCTTTGACCTGGTCCCGCCAAAGCACATTGCAGGAGAAGGAGCCATCATCGGGGGCAGGATAACCGATGATGCCTACGGGGACTTTGAGCCGGAAATGGAAATGATCAACCGGGCCTTTCTGGAGGTCATGCTTGAAGGTGATTATCACGACCGCATTTTTTCTTTTCCCATACCCACGTACAATGTCACTTCCGATTTTCCCTGGGACAGCAGTGTGGGCAGGCTTCTTCTGGAGCTAACAGCCAAGTACGGGGCTCCCTATTTTCAAAACTTTATAAATTCCGATCTAAGCCCGGAAGATGTGCGCTCCATGTGCTGCCGTCTGCAGATGGACCTGCGCGAGTTAAAAAAACGCACCGGCGGGCTTTTCGGGGCCGGGGATCTTACCGGATCCATAGGGGTGGTCACCCTGAACCTGCCCAAGCTGGCCTTTCTGGCCCAGGGGGAGGAGGACTTCCTGGACATCATTACTGAATATGCCGGGCTGGCCCGAGATTCCTTAGAATTCAAAAGAAAGCTCATCCAGGATAATATGGAGCGAGGTCTTTTTCCTTTTTCCAGAAGGTACCTTAAAAACGGCCTGACCAACCACTTCAGCACCATCGGCCTTATCGGCGGACACGAGGCCTGCATCAATCTTTTGGGCAAGGGTATAGAAAGTGATGCCGGCACCAGGCTGATGCAGAGAGTGCTCAATCACCTTCGGGACCTGACCAGGGATTATCAGGAAACAACCGGGAATCTGTACAATCTGGAGGCCACTCCGGCCGAGGGTACCAGCTACCGTCTGGCCAAGACCGACAAGACATTGTACGGACAGATTTACGCCTCGGGCAACGGCACACCGTACTATACCAACTCCACAACCCTGCCGGTGGGAGCCACCCGGGACGTATTCAGGGCTTTGGAGCACCAGGACGGCCTGCAGCCCCTTTATACCGGGGGCACAGTTTTTCATACCTTTCTGGGGGAGGCGGTCTCAGATCTGGATGCCCTGAAAAATTTCATTGTCAAGGCCATGACCATGACTAAAGTTCCATACATATCCATCACCCCGACTTTTTCAGTATGCAAAGACCACGGATACCTCCCGGGCGAGCATGAGCTGTGCCTGCACTGCAGCCGGGAAGCAGAAGTCTATACCAGGGTAGTGGGCTATTACCGCCCGGTAAAGCTGTGGAACAGGGGCAAACAGTCCGAGTACCAGGACAGGGAGGTTTACCAGGTAGAGGCGGTTTAGTCTTGGCTGTTAAAGCCGGGTGGCTGCAAAATTTTAAACTGTTACATATTCCTCAGGAGGAACTGTTATGGCCCATAATCATAGTGAATTAACCGAGATGCTGGGAGACGAAGCGGAATTTCTGCTGAACCATCAATGCCGGACCATTGCCAGGGATCAGCTCTGCCTGCCCGGGGTGGACTTTGTGGATAAAGTGTATGCCCTCTCCGACAGGAATAACCGGGTGCTGGTTAACCTGGAGCGCCTTTTCAGCCATGGGCGTCTGGGTGGCACAGGATATATGTCCATCCTGCCCGTGGATCAGGGGGTGGAACATTCCGGCGGGGCATCCTTTGCCAAAAACCCTGCATATTTTGATCCGGAAAATATTGTAAAGCTGGCCATGGAAGGCGGATGCAACGCCGTGGTCTCCACCTTCGGGGTGCTGGGGGCGGTGGCGCGCAAGTATGCCCACAAAATACCCTTTGTGGTCAAGATCAACCACAACGAGCTGCTAACCTATCCCAACACCTTTGATCAGATCATGTTCGGAACCATTGACCAGGCCAGCGACATGGGGGCCGCCGCGGTGGGGGCGACCATATATTTCGGGGCGGACAATTCGGACCGCCAGATCGTGGAAGTAGCCAGGGCCTTTGCCTATGCTCATGAGCTGGGTATGGCCACGATTCTTTGGTGCTATATGCGAAACAGTGCCTTCAAGACAGGAGGCGTGGACTATCACGTGGCAGCAGATCTCACCGGGCAGGCCAATCACCTGGGAGTCACCCTGCAGGCGGACATAATCAAGCAGAAGCTGCCTGAGGTGAATGGCGGCTACAAGGCCCTGAATACCGGGGATTCTTCTTATGGCAAGCTGGATGAACGTATTTACAGTGACCTGACCACGGATCACCCCATAGACCTGACCCGTTACCAGGTGGCCAACTGCTATATGGGCCGGGCCGGGCTGATTAATTCCGGAGGGGCCTCCGGCAAAAACGACTACGGCGAAGCTGTACGCACAGCGGTTATAAACAAGCGGGCCGGAGGAATGGGGCTCATCAGCGGTCGGAAAGCCTTTCAAAGGCCCATGGATGAAGGGGCAAAACTCTTAAATCTCATCCAGGACGTCTATCTGGACGATAAGATAACTGTAGCCTGATGGGCCTGCCACATGGCTTTTTGCAGGCCATCAGGCTGCACTGAGACGAATAAAAAAGGGGGCGATAACCTTTCGTCCCCTTTTGAAGTGGATATTTTTCCGGCCAGTTATAAAGACTAATGTTCTTGCAGCTGGATGCGCCCTGTTTAGCTGGTTTTCAGCCTTTAACTGCCCACGCTCTGTTCGGGCTGGGTGACTATCATGCGGCATTCCCCCTTGAAGACGTTTTTCTTGAGCAGCATGTCTTTGCACGGGGAGAGGTTTTCTTCATTGAGCAAAGCATAGAAATCGTTTTCATAGGTGACCTTGCCAAAGTCAACCGTGGTGATAAATTTGAGTCTGGGTTTGACGAATTCCATGAATTTGGACCTGTTTTTGAACATGGTCTGAAAGAATATGACCTCTCCGTCGGGCTTGACCCACTTTTTGGCCCTGTCCAGGACTGCTTTCTGATCTTCCATGAGCATGAAGCTCATCCCGAAAAAAACATAGTCAAAGTATCCCTCATGGGGGGGATCGTACGTGGTTACGGACTGGTGCAGGACCTGGACCTGGTCCTGAAGGTCATATGCGTTAATGAGTTTTCTGCAGTGCTCCAGGTAGTACTTATTAATGTCCAGGCCGGTTATTTGCAGGTTTTTCTTTTTGATGAGTTCGTGATTTTTTTTGAGCATCACCCCGTTGCCTATGCCCACATCCAGAATGACCGAGTTGTCTGGATAGTAATTCATGCAGTTTTTGTAGCATAGTCTGGTGACGTCGCTGATTATGAGGTTGTAGAGGTTGTTTACCATGGTTTGCTCCGTAATTGTTTGGAAAAAATAGCTTTTGCTTATGTTCCGGGCGGTTACGTAATTGACCGGTAAAATCTAACAAAAAAAACCGTCTTGGCAAACAGGCTTCACTGATGCACCTGCAAAAAGTCTTTTTCCTGCACTTGCTTCACGGTGCCAGTCAATTCAACTCAATTACTGAATAATTCCAGTCAGGTGCAGGACAGAGTGCCGCGCGCCAGTCACTTGCAGGGATTATTTTGAGGCTGCAGCCTGTTTTTGACTTTTTAAACAGTATTTCCAAAGCGGGTCTGACTTTTTATCCTTGTCAGGGTCTGTTCCAGGCTATTAAATCTTTACATCTCGGGGCTGATGAGGCAAAGTTACTCTTTTACCCCGTATCTGCATGCCTTTTTTTACGCCCCTCAAGGGTGCTTTTCAGGCGAGGATTCGGGATTTTTTGGTTTTTTTGAGGCCTGCTATATAATTCTCCAGGAAGATAGGGATATGAAAAAGGATTTTTTAAGCATCCGGGACCTGACACGGGAAGAGGCGCATGAACTGGTAGAAAGAGCTCACTGGATGAAGGCCGAGGATTTCCGTTCCAACCTGCTGGAAGGCAAGACAGTGATCCTCATATTTGAAAAGGCCTCCACCCGGACCAAGGTCTCCTTTGAGGTGAGCATCAATCACCTGGGGGGGCATCATGTATTCATGACCCCGGCAGAGTCACAGCTTGGCCGGAGCGAACCCCTGCGGGACACGGCCAGGGTGCTCTCCAGGTATGCCCAGGGCATGGTTGTGCGCACATTCGGCCAGGACAAGCTGGTTGAACTGGCCAGGCACGGCAGCGTACCGGTTATTAATGCCTTATCTGACGATTTTCATCCCTGTCAGGTCATGAGCGACCTGTTGACCATTTTTGAGCGGACTCCGGAGTTTGAAGCCCTGAATATCGCCTGGGTGGGAGACGGCAACAACATGTCCCATTCCTGGATAAATGCAGCGGTCCATTTTCCTTTCCGGCTGAACATTGCGGTTCCCCGGGGTTTTGAGCCCAGGGCGGATATTCTGCAGGAGGCAAAGGACCTGGGGGCGAATATTAATTTTACCCATGATCCCCTGGAGGCGGTCCGGGAGGCGCATTATATCAATACCGATGTCTGGGCTTCCATGGGCCAGGAAGAAGAAAAGAAATCCCGGGCCGATGCCTTTGCAGGTTTTCGCGTAGACGACAGAATCCTGGAAGCAGCCCATCCCGAGGCCAGGGTGCTGCATTGCCTGCCTGCCCACAGGGGAGAGGAGATTACAGATGCGGTCATGGAAGGGGAGCGCTCCATTGTCTGGGACCAGGCGGAAAACAGGCTGCATATGCAAAAGGCTATCCTGGAGTGGATATATGGGTAGGGATTTTGGGATTTTGGGATTGAAGGATTCTAGATCGGGGATAAATTACATTCTTAAAATACAAAGCAACGGGGAATTTCATGAGCGGGATTGACAAGGTAGTCCTGGCCTATTCCGGGGGGCTGGACACCTCGGTTATACTAAAATGGATCCAGAAGACGTATGACTGCGAAGTAATTGCTTTTACCGCCGACCTGGGCCAGGAGGAAGAACTGGATGGTCTGGAAAAGAAGGCGTTGTCCACGGGTGCCTCCAAGGCCTATATCGAAGACCTGCAGCAGGAGTTTGTAACAGATTTCATCCAGCCCATGTTCAGGGCGGCTGCTGTTTACGAGGGCAGATACCTGCTGGGCACTTCCATTGCAAGGCCTCTAATCGCCAAGCGCATGGCGGAAATAGCCCTTGCTGAAGGCGCCCAGGCCGTGGCCCACGGGGCCACGGGAAAAGGTAATGACCAGGTGCGCTTCGAACTCTCCACCATGGCTCTGGCACCGTCTCTGCGTATAATAGCCCCCTGGAGGGAGTGGGATCTGCATTCCAGGACCGAACTTCTGGAGTTCGCCAGACAAAACAATATACCTGTGCCTGTAAGCCAGGAGAAAATGTACAGTTGCGACCGTAATCTCCTGCACCTTTCCTTTGAGGGCTCGGAACTGGAAGACCCCTGGCTGGAACCCGAAAAGGGAAGCTATCACCTGGCTGTGCCCCCAGAACAGGCACCGGATGAGCCCGAGGTTATTACCCTGGGGTTTGAAAAAGGTAATCCGGTGAGCATCAACGGTGCAGAAATGGACCCGGTGCAGCTTTTCAAGAGGCTCATTACCCTTGGGGGCAGACATGGCATCGGGCGTCTGGATATGGTGGAGAACCGTTTTATCGGTATGAAGTCCAGAGGTGTCTACGAAACTCCCGGGGGGACGATCCTTTATGCCGCCCACCGGGACCTGGAGGGCCTGTGCCTGGACAGGGAAAGCCTGCACGCACGCAATGAAATGGTTCCGGGTTATGCCCGCCTGGTATACAACGGTTTCTGGTTTTCTCCGGAGCGGGAGGCCATGCAGGCCATGATGGACAAAATCCAGGAAAACGTCACCGGAGAAGTTCGCCTCAAGCTCTACAAGGGCGGAATATACCCCTTAGGCAGACGCTCGTCCTTGTCCCTGTACAACCCTGAACTGGCCACCTTTGAGGCGGACCAGGTGTACAACCAGCAGGACGCGGCCGGTTTTATCCGCCTGCAGGGTTTAAGGCTTATGTCCGTTAATAAAGTCAGGAAATGAAAAGGGCCGCTTATTCTGCAATACCGGCAAGGGCACAGCTTATATCGCGTGCTGTAAAAACAGGACAATGAAAGGACAAGAAAAACAAAAGCTTTGGGGGGGAAGGTTCACCTCTGCTACCTCCTCGCTGGTGGAAGATTTTACCCAGTCTCTGGATTTTGATCGCTTCCTGGCCCTGCATGACCTGGAGGGTTCCAGGGCCCATGCCCGCATGCTGGCCCATGCCGGGATAATCTCAGAAGATGAGCTGCAACAGATTCTTTCGGGTCTGGACCGCATTGAAAATGAGCTGGAGCAGGATGAATTCACCTGGGATCCCGGTCTGGAAGACGTGCACATGAATATTGAAAAGCGCCTGACAGACCTCATAGGCGCTCCGGGACAGAAGCTGCATACCGGGCGCAGCCGCAACGACCAGGTGGCCCTGGATTTCAGGCTCTATACTGCAGCTGCCCTGCAGGAATGGCAGCAGGTCTTAAAAGAGCTTATCCAGGCCCTCACCCGGCAGGCACAAGCCCACAGGGACACCCTGATTCCGGGTTATACTCACCTGCAGCCGGCCCAGCCGGTATGTCTGGCCCAGCACCTGCTGGCCTATGCCCGGATGTTCATGAGAGACCACGAGCGAATAGAAGATGCCCTGCCCCGGGTAAAAGTCTCTCCTCTCGGGGCTGCAGCCCTGGCCGGGACAACCTATCCTTTGCAGCCGGAGCAGGTGGCCGAACATGTGGGCTTTGAATATGTATTTAAAAACAGCATGGATGCGGTCAGTGACAGGGATTTTGTGCTGGAGGGGCTTTTTATTGCTTCCATGATAATGATGCATTTAAGCCGTCTCGGAGAGGAAATTATCCTCTGGTCAAACCCGGGTTTCGGATTTATAATACTTCCGGACGCATATTCCACTGGTTCTTCCATAATGCCCCAGAAGAAGAACCCGGATGTGGCTGAGCTTGTCCGGGGCAAGACCGGCGGCGTTTATGGCCGCCTCATGGCCCTTCTGACCACCATGAAGGCCCTTCCCCTTACCTACAATCGCGACATGCAGGAGGACAAGGAGCCTTTTATCGAGGCCCACAGGAGTGTGAGCTCATCTCTGCGGGTCATGGCCGGGATGATTGCGCAAACGGAATTTGACCGGGAGAGGATGTTTGGGGCCTTAAAAGATGGCTACCTCAATGCCACCGAACTGGCGGATTACCTGGTTGCCAGGGGCATGCCCTTCAGGCAGGCGCATCATATTACAGGACGGCTGGTGGCCTTTGCAGAAGAAAAGGGCCTGGGACTTGAAGATATTGACCTGGATACTTTCCGTTCTTTCTCCGAAATTGTTGACAGCGATGTTTACCATGTCCTGGATTATCAGCAGGCTGTAAAACGCAGAGTGACTCCCGGAGGCACCGGGCCGGATTCGGTGGATGAGCAGATAAGGGATATCAAAGGGTGGATGGATAGAAAAAATGGCGGAAGCGTATAGGAGTCGAACCTACCGAACGGGGTTAACCGTTCCACTGGATTTGAAGTCCAGGCGCCACACCGGTGACGTAACGCTTCCGCAGACAGATAACTAACAATCATTACGGGATTAGGCAAGGGTTAAAAACTGGTCCTTTTTTCGGAGGGAATATATTGAACACTTTTTCCAAGAATCTGTTGCTCTGGGCGACCATATCAATTGTGTTGATCATGCTTTTCAACATGTTCAACCAGCCCCAGGAACAACAGGAAAAGTTAACATATACCGAGCTTCTGAACAAAATTGAGCAGGGCGAGGTCATGGCGGTCAAGATAAAGGGGCAGGAGGTCTCCGGGGTCACTTTCGACGAACAGAGATTTATATCCTTTCATCCAGAGGATCCCAATTTCGTGGACATGCTTCTAAGAAACAACGTCCAGGTGGAGGCCGAGCCTGAGGAAGAAAGGTCCATGCTCATGACCGTGTTTATTTCCTGGTTTCCCATCCTGCTGCTCATAGCGGTCTGGATCTTCTTCATGCGCCAGATGCAGGGTGGTGGAGGCAAGGCCATGTCCTTCGGCAAGTCCAAGGCCAAGCTGGTGGCCCAGGAAGACAGCAAGGTGACTTTTTCCGACGTGGCCGGGGTGGACGAGGCCAAGGACGAACTCACCGAGGTGGTGGACTTTCTAAGCGACCCCAAGAAATTCACCCGCCTGGGCGGGCGTATTCCCAAGGGAGTGCTCCTGGTGGGTTCCCCTGGGACTGGCAAAACCCTGCTGGCCAGAGCGGTGGCCGGTGAGGCCGGAGTTCCCTTCTTTTCCATTTCCGGTTCGGACTTTGTGGAAATGTTTGTGGGCGTGGGAGCCTCCAGGGTGCGGGATCTTTTTGTGCAGGGCAAGAAAAATGCCCCCTGCCTGATATTTATCGACGAAATTGATGCCGTTGGCCGCCAGAGAGGTGCCGGCCTTGGCGGTGGACACGACGAGCGCGAACAGACTCTGAACCAGCTTCTGGTCGAGATGGACGGCTTCGAGTCCAACGAAGGGGTTATACTAATCGCCGCCACCAACCGTCCGGACGTGCTGGATCCAGCGCTTCTAAGACCCGGGCGTTTCGACAGGCAGGTGGTGGTGCCCAATCCCGACCTGGCCGGGCGTAAGCATATTCTGGAAGTGCACAGCCGCAGAACTCCGCTGGCTACCGGAGTGGATATGGAAGTCATTGCCCGGGGAACCCCGGGATTTTCCGGGGCCGACCTGGAAAACTTAGTCAACGAGGCGGCTTTGCAGGCGGCAAAAAAGAGCAAGGAACAGGTGGGCATGGAGGATTTCGAGGAGGCCAAGGACAAGGTGCTCATGGGCAAGGAAAGAAGGAGCATAATCTTAAGCGATGAAGAGAAGAAGACCACGGCATATCATGAGGCCGGTCATACACTGGTGGCCAAGCTTCTGCCCGGGACCGACCCCATTCACAAGGTTTCCATTATTCCCAGGGGACGCGCACTGGGTGTGACCATGCAGCTTCCCGAGGATGAGCGGCACAACTACTCCAAGACCTACTTAGAAAACAACCTTTCTGTTCTTCTGGGAGGACGGGTGGCCGAGGAACTGGTCTTCAACCAGATGACCACCGGCGCGGGCAATGATATTGAGAGGGCCTCGAAGATGGCCAGGAAGATGGTCTGTGAGTGGGGCATGAGCGAGACCCTGGGGCCGCTTTCCTTCGGGGGCAAGGGAGACGAGGTTTTTCTGGGCCGGGAGTTTGTCCAGCACAAGGAATACAGCGAGGATACGGCCAAGCTCATCGATGCCGAGGTGAAAAGGATAGTCCAGGACGGATATGACCGGGCCAAGATGCTTCTCAAGGAAAATATGGACTCCCTGCACCGCATTTCAGAAGCTCTTCTGGACAGAGAAACCATTTCAGGTAAGGAAGTGGATAAACTCATGCAGGGCGAGGATCTGCCTCCCATAGAAGAGGAGCTCAAGAAGGATCAAAGCAAGTCCGGAGACAGTAAGGAGTCCGACGACGGTGGCGATAAAGGTGACAGTGAAAGGGACAGCGCCGCAGACCAGGATGAAGATTCAGGTTTCAAGATAGAGTCTTGAATGGCTTCTTCATCCGGCAAATCTTTATTTTCCGGATGCAGAAGCCTGATTGTCAACCATATTACATTCAGCCAGGGTGCTAAAACATGGTAAGATGGTCTGTAAGAGGGGGCGGGGTGATTGGCCCCGCCCCTTTTTTGATTGCAGGTGTGGTGAATATTACTCCGGATTCCTTTTACGATGGTGGAAGACATTATTCACTGGAGGCTGCTGCGCATCACGGACTGGAACTGCTCAGCCAGGGGGCGCATATCCTGGATCTGGGCGGAGAGAGCACCAGGCCCTTTTCCGAGCGGGTTGAGGCTGACACGGAAATGGACAGGGTCATGCCGGTCCTGCAGAAAATTTTAAAGGCCCGCCCTGAAGCCACCATTTCAGTTGATACCTACAAGGCAAGTGTCGCTGCCAGGTGTCTGGAGGCCGGGGCGTGTATCATAAACGATATTTCAGCCTGCCGTTTTGATCCACAGCTGCTGGACGTTCTGGTGCAATACAAGCCGGGCTATGTGTTGATGCATACCCTGGACCGTCCCGAGAGCATGCAGACGGATCCGCGGTACCGGGATGTAACCCGGGAAATTCTGTCCTTTTTTGAAACCCACCTTGCCAGGCTGGTGCAGGCCGGGATTCCTGAAAGCCACATAGTCCTTGACCCCGGGATCGGCTTTGGAAAGAACTTAGAGCACAACCTGGAAATAATGAGAAACATGGAATGCTTCCATATTCTGGGACGTCCTTTGTATGTGGGTCTGTCCTACAAGTCCCTGTGGAGCGGTCTGCTGGAGGTGGAACTTGAGGGTAGAGGGATGCCCACCCAGGTGGGGACGGCACTCATGGCCGCCAAGCAGGTGGGCATACACAGGGTGCATGATGTTGCGGATACCGCAAACACTTTGAAAATCGTAGAAAATATATGCTCTTAGACCTGGGTATTGTTCAGATCGGCTGGCGAGATCTGGTGGACATAGCGGTGGTGGCCTACATCGCTTACAGGGTCATGCTCTTTCTGAAAGGTACCAGAGCAGTTTCCGTGGTTTACGGCCTGCTTATTCTCATGGTGGTTTATTACGTTGCGGATGAGTTCGGCCTGTATACCCTGCATGGAATGCTGACCAATTTTCTGGGGTCCCTGTTTCTGGTGGTGATCATCCTTTTTCAGAGCGATATCCGCAAGGCACTGGCGGAAATGGGTGCGGGCAGGCTGTGGTTCAATCCCCGGCCCACGAATAAAGTTCTGGACGAACTGATTCTGGCAGCGGTGCATATGGCGGAGAAAAAAATCGGTGCCCTTATTGTCCTGGAAAAAAGAACTCCGCTGGGAGATGTTGTGGAGTCCGGTGTGGAACTCAATGCCGATTTTTCCAGGGAACTTATGGAGACCATATTTTATCCCAGTACCAGACTGCACGACGGGGCTGTTGTGGTCAGGGCCAACAAAATCGCCTATGCCGGCTGCATCCTCCCCCTGGCCGTGGGCGTGCCTTCCAGGTGGAACTTCGGCACCAGGCACAGGGCGGCCATTGGCATAACAGAAGAGAGCGACGCCCTTGCAGTGGTGGTTTCGGAAGAGAAGGGGATGATTTCAGTGGCCATGTCAGGCAAACTGATTCCTGGACTTGATGAGGTACGCCTTAGAAGAGTACTCACATCGGCCTGGGAAAAATAAGTGGACAGAGACAGGATGACAGAATGACAGAGGACAGGAACGTGGCTTTTACTAATGATTTTTTACAGTTAAAATAAAAGCATGCTCAAAAGCAACTGGCAGTACAGGATACTGGCCGTGGTTATGGCTGTTTTTTTCTGGTACCTTATAAGCGGCCAGGAAAAGGTGGAGATGTGGGTGGATGTCCCGGTGGAGGTCTCGCATCTTTCGGAGGATTATACAGTGATTTCCGGCATGGTCAGCAAGGTCACTGTCAGGTGCAGGGCCACCAAGACCATGCTGAGCCGTATGGACATGGCCCGCCTGGCTTATAATCTTGATTTGTCAGGGTTGGAGCAGGGAGAAAACACCATTGTCCTGGACCCAAAAAGAATAAACCTGCCCCGGGCGGTGCAGGCGGTGGAAATCACACCTGCCAGGCTGGAACTGGAGGTGGACAGGATTGTAAGCCGCGAGCTGCCTGTAGAGGTTGTCTGGACAGGGGCAATAAGTCCTTATTACGAGCTGAAAAACAAGATGGTTGAGCCGGCAGCACTGCATGTGCGCGGACCCGAAAAGATCCTGAAAAATATGGATACTGTGAAAACAAGACCTGTGGCTGTTGATTCAGACAGGCCGGACAGGTTTCAGCGCAAGGCGGGGCTTGATCTGCGCCCGGAACTGGAAAGCACTCCCTCTGACGTGCGCGTGG
This sequence comes from Desulfonatronospira thiodismutans ASO3-1, assembly GCF_000174435.1. Taxonomy (NCBI): domain Bacteria; kingdom Pseudomonadati; phylum Thermodesulfobacteriota; class Desulfovibrionia; order Desulfovibrionales; family Desulfonatronovibrionaceae; genus Desulfonatronospira; species Desulfonatronospira thiodismutans. The sequence goes on along the minus strand of NZ_ACJN02000001.1, from coordinate 247,867 downwards.
AACTTGTCTTCGGGCCGGTGCTGGAGGATATCTGGGTAAGAAAACCCATTGAGGTCAGAGGTGCACAGGGGGTAAACTACAGCCTGGACCCTGGTTATGTCAGGGCCTACCTTGATCTCCCCCGGGAGTTGCTCCAGGAGGATGGCTGGCGTGAAAAAATTCATTACTACGTGGAAAAAAATCCAGGGGCAGGTCCGGGGGTACATGAATTGCAAGTGTATGCAGAGTTGCCCGAGCATGGACAAGTCCTGGAGATGCGTCCAGAAAAAGTTGAAATTTCAATAGATTAAACAGACAGGAGAATCCGGCATGCGTAAAAAGTTGTTTGGTACAGACGGCCTGAGAGGGCAAGCCAATATTTTTCCCATGCTTCCTGAGATAGTGCTCAGGCTTGGCCTGGCAGCAGGCCAGTATTTCCGCAACGGACACAGGCGGCACAGGGTGCTCATCGGCAAGGATACCCGGCTTTCGGGATATGTATTTGAAAACGCCCTGACCTCCGGCTTCTGTGCTTCGGGCATGGATGTCTTTCTGGTGGGACCCATGCCCACCCCGGCCATTTCTTTTCTGACCAAGAACATGCGCGCCGACCTGGGAGTGGTCATTTCCGCCTCGCACAATCCCTTCATGGATAACGGGATCAAGTTTTTCGATCACAAGGGATTCAAGCTTTCAGATCAGGTGGAGGAGGATATATCCGAACTGGTTCTGTCCCCGGATGTAAACTGGAAGCATCCCCAGCCCGAAGCCATAGGTCGGGCCAGAAAAATCGTGGACAGTCCTGGAAGATATATTGTTCACCTGAAGAACAGCCTGCCCAACACCATGTCCCTGCAGGGGATGAAGGTAGTGATAGACTGTGCCCACGGTGCCACTTACAGGGTGGCCCCGCTTATCTTTGAAGAACTGGGAGCCAAGGTAATCATGGCCGGTACAGAGCCCGACGGAGTGAACATCAACAAGAAGTGCGGCTCACTGTATCCTGAAGTGGCAGCCTCCATGGTCCTGGAGCACGGAGCGGATCTGGGCCTGACCCTGGACGGGGACGGGGACCGGCTTATCGCCATAGATGAAAACGGGGTGATTCTGGATGGGGATCAGATAATGGCCATATGCGCCATGGATCTCATGGAACGTGATGCGTTGCCGGGCAACCTGCTGGTGAGTACGGTCATGAGCAATATGGCCCTTGAAGTCTTTATGCAGGAACATGGAGGAAGGCTGCTGCGCACAAAGGTCGGGGACCGCTACGTGGTGGAGGCCATGCGCAAGGAAGGAGCCGTCCTTGGCGGAGAGCAGTCAGGACACCTCATCTTCCTGGATTACGCAACCACAGGGGACGGCATCCTGGCCGGCATCAAGCTTTTAAAGATCATGCTGCAGAAGAACAGGCCCCTGTCCGAGCTTTCCAGGCTTTTGACACCGTTTCCACAGAGACTTATCAATGTGCATGTGGAAAGGAAAATGCCCTTTGAAGAGGTGCAGCAGGTTCAGGAAGCGGTCAAAGATGCCGAGGCTCAGCTGGGCAGCAAGGGCCGGGTTCTGCTCAGGTATTCCGGCACCGAATCCGTAGCCAGGGTCATGGTGGAAGGCCAGGATGATACCCTGGTGGAGGACATGGCCATAAAACTGGCCAGGGCTGTGGAGGAAGGTCTTCGTGCATAGGGGGATATGGAGCAGAGCCTGCTTCAGGTGGCGGCTCTGCCTGTGAATTATTTTTTAAGACAAACAAGGAGCATGATCATGGAAGCCAAAAAAGTTGTAATTCCTGTAGCTGGTTGGGGAACAAGGTCCTTGCCTGCAACCAAGAACATCCCCAAGGAAATGCTCCCCATATATAAAAAGCCGGCGGTGCAGCACGTAGTGGAAGAGGCTATCGAGGCGGATCTGACCAATGTTGTGTTTGTGACCAACCAGCAAAAAAGGATCCTTGAGGATCATTTTGATTACAATCTGGCCCTGGAAGCAGTCCTGAGGCGGACAAACAAAGAGTATCTTCTGCGGGAAGTGCGCCAGGTGGCCGAAATGGCCAATATCATTTCCGTGCGTCAGAAAGAACAGCTGGGCCTTGGACATGCTGTACTTTGCGCCCGGGAGGTGGTTTCAAAAGAACCCTTTGCTGTCATGGTGGGGGACGACCTCATGTTCAGCCGTCGCCCGGCCATAAAGCAGCTTCTGGAAGCAGCCAAGACCGAGCATATGTCGGTGGTGGGCGTGGTTGAGGTTTCCAGAGAGAGCGTCTCCAATTACGGCATCATCCAGGGAGAGGAGATTTCCCCCGGCCTTTACCGCATCCGCAATGTCTATGAAAAGCCCAGGGTGGAAGATGCTCCTTCCCGTCTGGCCATAGTGGGACGCTATGTTTTGACTCCGGAGATATTCGAACACCTGGAAACCCTGGAACCCGGTCACAACCTGGAGTATCAGCTCTCTGACGCCCTGCAGTCCATGGCCCGCAACAAGAGGCTCCTGGCGGTGAAGCTGGAGGGCCAGCGCTATGATATCGGCAACTGGGTGGACTATCTCAGTGCGAACATACATTTCGCACTGCAGGATGATGAGCTTAAATCCGATCTTTTGAAAAACCTGGAGGAATTTCTTCCCCGGCGCTAAGTCAGAAGTCAGATGTCAGAGGGGGGCTGTCCCGGCTTCGGGACTGTCCCCCGGGAGAGGTCAGAGGTCTCCAGGGTATCTGCTCCCCTGAATGGTTACTCAATTCCTATGCAACCCGCGTATGCAAACACAAGATGCCCGCGCTTCAGTCTGGTCCGCTGCAATACTCTGCCAGCCTTACTCCAGCCTGAGCTATGCTCTGCCCCCTTATCTGCCCGTGCACGTCTGGCACCCGGGCATGCGGGTGCTTGTGCCCATGGGACAAAGCAACAAGCTCTGCTGTGCTGTTCTGGAGCGCAGTGTCCCCGCCCTTCCCACAGAAAAAAAGCTTAAAAGCATATTCTGGCCTCTGGAAAAAGAGGCAGTACTTAGTGCCGACTACCTGGAAATGCTGGAAAACGTGGCCGCCCGGCAGTTGACCAGCCTGGGCCGGGTGCTGGCATCTGTTTTGCCTGCTTCCCTGCGCAGGGTTCCTGACGGCTGGCGGGACAGAAAAAACAAGAAGATTCCTTTTTCCAGCGGCCGGGATAACAGGGAGTTTCTTTCCAGACTGGCTGAGTTCTGGATGCAGGGAGAACTGGATGTAAAAAGTCCAGGCGGCAAAGAACCTGCTTTGACCGTCTCCAGTGACCCCCCATGGCCCATAAGACCACAGGCCAGGGTACAGTGGGCTGTAATGGATCTTCTTTACGCCCACGGCCCCAGAACCGCTTCCAGTATAAGGGCGGAGCTCGGCCAGGGCAGTACAAAGGCCCTGCAGGCCCTGCAGGACAAGGAACTGGTGTGTCCCTGCAAACCCGGGGATGAACCAGAGGGGGGAAGCCTGGAAGCAGGGCAGGATTTTTGTTTCAGCCCGGAACAAAAAGAAGCCCTGAAACATCTGTCTCCAAGATTGCGGCAGGGCTTCGGGGCCTGCCTGCTGCACGGGATAACCGGCAGCGGCAAGACCCTTGTTTACTTAGATCTGGCCCGGCAAAGCCTGGAAATGGGGAGATCTGCGATACTGCTCGCCCCGGAAATAGCCATTGCCAGGCAGCTTTACCAGCAGGCCAGGCAATATCTTCCCGGTGCGGCCATTTACCTGCACCATGGCAGCAAAGGCCCCAGCAGCAAAGAAAAGACATTTGTGGAGCTTGGTCAGGAAAAAAAACCTGTTCTCTTGATTGGAACCAGGTCTGCGCTGTTTATGCCGGTGCAGGATACAGGGCTTATAGTCCTGGACGAGGAGCACGACGAATCTTTCAAGCAGGACCAGACCCTTATTTATCAGGCCAAGGAGATTGCCTGGTACCTGGCATCCAGGGAAGAGGCCCTGCTGGTTCTTGGTTCGGCCACTCCGGATGTAAAGACTTTTCATGCGGCTCAAGCAGGACATGTGAGCCTGGTGGAGATGCACAGCCGCATCGGCAAAAGCACTCTGCCTCAGGTGGATTTTGTGGATCTTAAAAATGATCCCCCTGTTTTCGGAGCCATGGCCAAGACCTGCGCCGAGGCCCTGAAGGAGACAGTCAAGCGTGGAGAGCAGGCCGTGATCATGCACAACCGCAGGGGGTACTCCCCGGTGCTCATGTGCGAGTCGTGCTCTGAGACGGTGAAGTGCGCAAACTGCCAGGTGGGACTTACATACCATAAAAAAAGAAACCGCTTAGTCTGCCATTACTGCGGCATATCAGTTTCTTTTCCGCCTGTATGCAGGCATTGCCGGGGCTCGGAATTTATACCCGTGGGCCAGGGAACTGAGAAGGTGGAGGAGTTTCTGGCCAGACACCTTCCTGACACCCAGGTTCTGCGCTTAGACCGCGACAGCACCAGGAGTCCGGGCAAAGCTGAAAAGATACTGCAGGACTTTGCACAAGGACAGGCCCGGATTCTTGTGGGCACGCAGATGCTCAGCAAAGGTCACTCATTTCCGGAAGTTACCCTGGCCATAGTCCTGGACGGGGACCTGGGGCTGGGACTGCCGGATTATCGCTCCAGCGAGCGTATATTTCAGCTGCTGGTCCAGCTTTCGGGGCGATCAGGCCGCGGAGAAAAACCAGGCAGGGTGTTTATCCAGACACGCAACCCGGGACATTTCTGCTGGCAATATATCCGCGACTGCGATTACAAGGGCTTTTTTCAACAGGAGATAAGCCGCAGGCAGAAGTTCGGCTATCCGCCTTTTGTTCGGCTGGGATTGATTCGCTTTTCCTTTCCGGACACCTGGGAGGGCAAGGCAGACTTTCTGGCCGGCTTGCGCAAAAAGGCCAAGCAGGCGGCAGCAGTCAGCAAGGTGACCATGCTTGGGCCTGCTCCCGCGGTGCTCTCCAGGCTGAAAAACAGGGAGCGGCACCAGTTTCTGGTGAAATCCAGCGACTGGGCCGGCATCAAGCAGGCGTACCTGGAGCTTCGCCCCCTGTTTGAGCGTTACAGGCAGGTCCGGGCCAGCCTGGACCTGGATCCGGTGAATATGCTCTGATTGTAACCATTCAGGGGGACAGTCCCTTGGCCTTGTGCCAATAGTCATCACCGAGCTCCCCTGAATGGTTACCTCTGACTTGACTTGAAAGTTCCTCAGGACCAGTACATGGCTTTCCATTTATTAATCAGCCCGTTGGTGGAAGAGTCGTGGTCAGTGACTTCTGAGTCGTCTTCCAGTTCCGGTTCGATCTTTCTGGCCAGCTGTTTGCCCAGTTCCACTCCCCACTGGTCAAAGGAGTTGATATCCCAGAGTGCTCCCTGTACAAAAACCTTGTGTTCGTAGAGAGCAATGAGCGCTCCCAGAGTACGGGGCGTGAGTTCCGGCAGTATTATGGAATTGGAGGGTTTGTTGCCCGGGAACACTTTATGGGGCAGGATTTTTTCAATCTCATGGCTGGATTTGCCCTGGGACTCAAGCTCCTGCCTGACCTGGGCGCTGGTTTTGCCGAGCATCAAAGCCTCGGTCTGGGCCAGGTAATTGGCCATCAAGAGCCTGTGCTGAACAGGATCATGGCCGGGTTGCCGGGCGAATATAATAAAATCGCAGGGGATCATTCTGGTACCCTGGTGCAGCAGCTGGTAAAAGGCATGCTGGCCGTTGGTCCCTGGAGCGCCCCAGATCACCGGGCCTGTTTCATAGTCCACCTCCGCTCCCTGCAGGGTAATCCTTTTACCGTTGCTTTCCATCTCCCCCTGCTGCATATAAGCCGGGAACTCTTCCAGGTACTGGCTGTATGGCAGGAGGGCGTGGCTTTCCGTCTTGAAGAAATTGGTATACCAGATGCTTAAAAGGCCCAGGATAACCGGCAGGTTGTTTTCCAGCGGGGTGTTCAGGAAATGTTCGTCCATCTCGTGGGCGCCTTCCAGGAGCTGCTCAAAGCGCTCCATGCCGATGGACAGGGCTATGGGCAGCCCGATGGCGGACCACAGAGAGAAACGTCCTCCTACCCAGTCCCAGAAACCAAACATGTTTTGGGGGTCGATTCCAAACTCCTGCACTTTGGGGGTGTTTGTGGACACGGCTACAAAATGTCTGGCAATGTGTTCCTGGTTTTTTGCGCTTTCCAGGAGCCAGTCTTTGGCCCTGGCTGCGTTGAACATTGTTTCCTGGGTGGTGAAGGTCTTGGAGGCGACTATGAAAAGGGTGGTCCTGGGGTCCAGCCGGGCCAGGGTATTTTCCAGGTGGGACGGGTCCACGTTGGATACGAAATGCACCCTGAGGTCGGGTCCGCTGAAGCCGTCCAGGGCCTTGACGGCCATTCTGGGGCCAAGGTCGGAGCCGCCGATGCCTATGTTGACCACGTCCTTTACCGGTTCTCCGGTCCAGCCCCGCCAGTGCCCCTCCCGGACACCATGGACAAAGTCTTTCATCCTGTCCAGGACTTGATTTACCTGGGGCATGACGTCTTCCCCGTCCACGTAAGTGGGCCTGTTGGACCTGTTGCGAAGAGCCACATGGAGAACGCTTCTTTGTTCAGTGGTGTTGATCTTTTGGCCGGAAAACATGGCTGTGGTTTTATCTTCAAGGCCCATGTCCCTAGCCATGCCAAAGAGCAGGCTCATGGTTTCCCGGTCTATTCTGTTTTTGGAATAATCCAGAAATATCTGGCCGGCCTGCAGGGAGAAGCTTGAAAAGCGCTCGGGGTCAGCGGTAAACATGTCCCGCATATGGATGTCACTGATCCTGGAAAAATGTTCTTTGAGTTTTGTCCAGTAAGGGCTTAATGTAAGTCCAGACATTCGAGCCTCCTTGGTTTGTGGGTGCAGGCAAAATTTACAGGACATATGCCCCGGATGCCTGAATAAATAAAAATCATCGTAATTATTCACCAGGGTCCGGGGACTTCGCAAACAGGACGTAAAAACTCACTCCAAGGAAGCGTAAATCAAAACCTATACACGAGTTTTTAAGCCAGAATAACCTCGATAACATGCTTTAAATAAAGTTCGGTGTTTTACGGTTTTGATTAACGCTTCCTACGTCGTTCAGACAGTTTACGCCCAGTTTGCAAAGCCCCCGGACCCTGGATATCAGCGGTGCGCATAGATTGACCAATTTTATCAGATGGTGAATAGTTGCAAATCATCTAAAAATGCAGCATCAATTTAAGCACGGAGCCTGCCTCGATTTTTTTGCAGGCAAAGTCCAGTTCTTAACTCTTTGTAGCGTGAAATGCAAAGCACCATTGGGCAGCCAAGACTCGGGCAGGGGGGCAGCTCATGGCACTGACAATGTTGCCCCCGTTTTTGTTGTTTTCATGCTACTGCCTTTGTCGGGGTCGGTATCGGAATCGGGATCGAAAATACCGGGCAGCGTCCCACTTGACTTTGCCTCCGGATTCGATTCTGACTGCGAACCCGATACCGACCCCGACACCGATTATCAGCGTAAGCACGGACACTTTGGAATTATGGAGGTCAGATGAAAAGAACCAGGGTGAAGCAGGCCTTGAACGCGGAAGCACCTGTTGAGGGCATTATGCTCAAGGGGTGGGTCCGGACCAAGAGGGAATCCAAGGGTGTGGTTTTTTTAGAGCTCAATGACGGTTCCTGCAGAACCAACCTGCAGATTGTGGTGGACCCGGGTGTTGCCGGGATTGATAGCCTTGACGGGACAGGCACCGGGGCCGCGATCAAGGTGACAGGCAACCTGCAGGCCTCCCCGGGCAAAGGCCAGAAGTGGGAGGTTCAGGCAGAGCAGGTGGAGCTTATAGGCAGCGCAGACCAGGAAAGTTATCCCTTGCAGAAAAAGCGCCACTCTGATGAATTTTTGCGCGGTATTGCACACCTGCGG